>JBKJMZ010000200.1:0-10640 GCA_046596255.1 Ferruginibacter sp.
AAAAGTAACTTTGAAACTAACTGCCTTAGTTATGTTACTGGGAGGAACAATAACTGTATCTTATGCCCAGAACAAAATAAACGTTGTAACATCTGCTGTTCCGTTTTTACGTATTTCACCTGATGCCCGCAGCGGTGGTATGGGAGATGTAGGTATTGCAACTGCACCTGATGCCAATGCCGCTTTTGCTAACATAGCCAGAACTCCATTCGCAACAAGTAAAGCTGGTATAGCTATTAACTATACTCCATGGTTGAGAGATTTATCTGTAAATGATGTTTTTCTTGCATCTCTTGCAGGGTACTACAAAATTGATGATGTACAGGCTATTTCTGCTTCATTAAGATATTTTAAACTTGGGAGCATCCAATTTACTGATGCTTCAGGTAATGATCTGCAACAGTATAATCCAAGAGAAATGGCTGTTGATATCGGATACTCCAGGAAGTTAACCAGCAAATTGGGCTTAGGTATTGCAATCAGGTATATCAACTCAAACCTTGCAAGTGGTAATTTTGGAGGACAAAATTATAAGGCTGGTTCTTCAGTTGCCGGTGACCTGCATTTATATCACCACGGAGCTAAAGAGAATGGTGAGGGTTTAAACTGGGGCTTAACTTTAAGCAACCTGGGTTCTAAGATCTCTTATTCAAGTGATGCAACTCAAAAAGATTATATCCCTGCTAACCTTGGTTTAGGGTTGGCTTATACAAAAGTTTTCGACGAAGCAAACAAGATCACTTTCGCACTTGATCTAAATAAATTATTAGTTCCTACGCCTCCGATTTTAGGTGGATCAAATACTTCTTCACAAGATTCTGCTGCACTAGTTAAGTATCGCGACCGCAGTGTTGCCAGCAGTTGGATCAAATCTTTCGGAGATGGCGGTGGAGCCAGCGAAGAGATCCAGGAAATAAATATTGCTGTTGGAGCTGAATACATGTATAATAACCAATTTGGTTTCAGAGCTGGTTATTTTTACGAGAACCCAAATAAAGGTAACAGAAAATATTTTACAGTAGGAGCAACATTAAAGTATAGCGTTGCAGCTTTAAACTTCTCTTATGTATTCCCTACAGGAAGCGGAATAAGCCGTATCCCTTTATCTAATACTTATCGTTTTGGTTTAGTATTTGATCTAATGGGCAGCGGGAAATAATATAATTTTTTCATGTAAAAAAAGCGTCACGATTTAATCGGGACGCTTTTTTGTTTTTTAGTCAGTCAAAAAAATCGGATATTTACAGAATAAAATAAGCGATGTCATATAGAATTGGTTCGGGTGTGGATTATCACCAGTTAGTATCAGGAAGAGATCTGTGGTTAGGGGGAGTTAAAATTCCACACGATAAAGGAGCGTTGGGTCATAGTGATGCGGATGTTTTGTTGCATGCCATTTGTGATGCCATGCTGGGTGCCCTGGCAATGGGTGATATTGGATTTCATTTCCCCGATACTGATACTGCGTATAAGAATATTGACAGTAAAATATTACTTGAGAAATGTTTTGATCTTATTAATGATAAAGGATATAAGGTCATTAATATAGATAGTACCCTTTGCCTGCAAGCACCTAAAATAAAGGCATATATTCCTCAAATGCAGCAAACGATCGCTAAAATTGTCCATGTTGCTATAAGCGATATCTCCGTTAAAGCCACTACAACAGAGCAATTGGGATTTATTGGCAGGGAAGAAGGATTAAAAGCATATGCAACTGTTTTACTGGCATTAAAATAACTCATTTTGAAAACGTATATTCTCACTTCCTGTTTTTTATTTTGTATATTTTTTGTCTTTGCACAAAAGCAAACTAATACCTGGTATTTTGGAAACCGGGTAGGCCTGGATTTCAATCAAACGCCGCCATTGGTACTTAATAATGGTACAGCAAACTCACAGGAAGGATCTGCCGCCATGAGCGACAACAATGGCCGATTGCTTTTTTATACTAATGGCTTAATTCTACAAAATCGAAAACATCTTACAATGCTGAATGGAACAGGATTGAAAGGAGATCTAAGCAGTACGAATAATACGGTATTTATTCCCATGCCGGGTAATGACAGTATGTTTTACTTATTTACTATCGGATCAGCAAGAGAAGAGTTGCCCAGATTTACGTATAATGTTATAGACATGAAAGGAGATGGCGGATTTGGGGAAGTAATTATAAAAAATTCTTTTATTGAAGATACCGTACTTGAAAAACTGGCTGCGATCCGGCATTGTAATAACAGGGATGTATGGATAGTTATCCAAAAATGGAATACAGATGAATACCACGCATATCTTTTAACCGCTTCGGGTTTAAATCCAAGCCCGATAATTAGTCATACAGGTTTAATAATAACCGGGCAGATAAATAATTCTATAGGGACTTTAAAATTTTCAAGCAAGGGTAATAAATTAGCTGCCTGCCATTCTTTTGATAATGATGTAGTAGAGCTGATGGATTTTGATAATAAAACCGGAATTATTTCAAATCCTGTAGTATTCAAACCTAATTCAATACCACACCAATCTACTTATACAGGTGTGTATGGTGCAGAATTTTCACCTGATGGTAGATTACTATATGTATCAGCAAATAATTCTGTATCCGATCCCAGCACGCTTTACCAATTTGACATTACATCAAATAATACGGCAACTATACTTGCAACAAAGCAGATTATTGCGCAAACTACCCCATGGTTTGCAGGGGGTTTACAAATGGGGCCAGATAAAAAAATTTATATGGCTATGTGGATGGATACTTCCATTTCAGTAATTGACAACCCAAACGTTTATGGACCTGGATGTAATTTTGTTTTTAATAAGATTTTTTTAGCCCCATCAAATGCATATCCATTACAGTTTGGATTGCCAACTTTTATGCAAAGTTATTTTGACAGCACTTCAAATCCCTATGATTTCAACAGGGTGGGCAATTGTGTAGATCTTAATGTGTCATTTACAATTAACAGGCTAAATGGAATCGATTCTGTTAAATGGAATTTTGGCGATGGACAACAATCCCGTGTTTTACAACCAACAAATACGTATGCAGCTCCTGGTTTTTATGATGTAAATCTTATTGTTTATAAAATAGACTGTTCCGGTTTAAATGATACTATCACCCGTAAAATATGGATTGCTGATTCAAATGAGTTTTTAGGAGCCGATACGTCTGGCTGTAATGCATTGACACTGGAAATTGGTGTTGAAGAAATCCTTGGTGTAAATTATTTATGGAGTACGGGTTCAAATCAAAGTAAAATAACTACTACGGGATTTGGGGACTATTGGTTACAAATAGAGCAAAATGGTTGTAAAATTGCTGATACTATAAAAGTTTCACCTAAACCCAGGCCAATAGTAAGTCTTGGTGCAGATACTACTTTCTGCAGGTATAAACCTGTTGTATTGAATACCGGCAGTTCAACCTTCGACACGTATTTATGGAATACCGGGGAAACAACACCCTCGATCCTGGTTAATCAAACAGGTGTTTATTATGTTACCGTAACACAGAGTTCCTGCGCAGCATCAGATACGATAAGGGTTTTACCGGGCGATTGTGATGTATACATTCCTTCGGCCTTTACACCCAATAATGATAACTTAAATGAGACCTTTGGTGTTGTTGACAATGCCAATGTTCAATATTTTTCTTTCCAGATTTACAGCAAATGGGGAGAGCTCATCTTTAACAGCAATGATATCAACCTTAAATGGGATGGGGCATTTAAGGGAAAGAAAATGCCCAATGGTGCGTATTTCTGGATGCTGAATTATACCAACAGCCGTGGCCGTAAAATATATGAGCAGGGCATGGTGATGCTTATTCGTTAAAATTGAGGCTATAAAAAACCTTCTTGCTGTATTTACTCTTTACATGATTAACTTTGCCGGCATGCAAACTGTAACGGTTAATATTGTAAACACTTCATCAAATCCATTGCCTGCATATGCAACTGAAGGTTCTTCGGGCATGGATATCAGGGCCGACCTAAAAGAACCCGTTTCCTTACAACCTTTTGAACGCAGCTTAATTCCTACGGGTTTATTTATTGAATTACCGCGCGGTTATGAGGCACAGATAAGGCCCCGGAGCGGACTGGCATTAAAGCAAGGTATAACCTGCTTAAACTCCCCTGGCACGGTTGATGCTGATTATAGGGGTGAACTTAAAGTAATATTAATTAACCTAAGCAATACGGTACAGGTAATCACCCATGCTGATAGAATTGCACAGATGATCATTTCAAAAACAGAAAACGCCGAATTGGTTTTGGTTACAGCATTAAATGAATCTTTAAGAGGGCAGGGAGGATTTGGCCATACAGGCATTAAATAAATGTACATAAGTTTTACAGCATGAGATCAATTATTACATTCAGTATTTTATCGGCACTGGTCTTTTCCGTATACAGTTGTAAAACGGTTAAGCAGATCAATAAGGCAATTGCACCGATAGATAGCACAGTAACCATTTTTGATAAGTCAAAGGCAGATTCCCTGCTGATGATCCAAAAAACAATTGAGAACCTGCAACACAATTATATTGATTTCAGAACTTTTAATGCCAAGATCAAAGTTGATTACGAGGACAATAAAGGCAAACAGCCTGACGTAACAGCGATCGTACGTATCATTAAGGATAGTGCTATCTGGATGTCTTTAACCGCTTCTTTTTTGAATATCGAGATATACAGGGTGCTAATCACCAGGGATAGCGTTGTCTTAATGAATAAACAAGACAGGGAGGTTCAATACCGGTCACTGGATTATCTGCAGGAAGTAACACAGATCCCCTTTGATTATAAAACACTGCAGGACCTGCTGATAGGGAACCCTGTTTTTATTGACAGTAATATTGTCTATTATAAAAAAACAGATGATCAGATACTGTTCTCCATGGTAGGTATTTATTTTAAGAACCTGCTTACCTTATCTTCCAATACTTATTTGTTGACCCATAGCAAACTAGATGATATAGATATGTCGAGAAGCAGAACTGCTGATCTCACATATGGCGGTTATGAAAATAAAGCTGGCTTTAATTTTTCTACTTACCGGGAGATCACTGTTTCAGAAAAGAATAAACTTGATATCCACCTCAATTATAAACAATACGAGTTTAACAAAGTATTATCAGTAACTTTTAATATTCCAAAAAATTATACGGTGAAGTAGGCGTTAAATTATTTTATCATTTTACATTATAATTTTTTAATTGGTTTTCTATAATTTTAGAAAATACTTTGGGTACATAAAATAACCGGCATGATCAAATCCTTCTTTACCATCATCGTTTTTTCTTTTTGTTTATGTGTAAATGCACAAACACGTGAAGAGCTGGAAAAACAACGTACACAGTTAAAAAAGGAAATGGAGCAAACCCAGAAATTGCTCAACAGTAATAAGCTAAAGACAAAAGAGAACCTTGTGCAATGGAAGCTTATTAATGATAAAGTGAACCTGCAAAACCGGCTGATAGACAATATCGGTAAAGACATAAATCTTCTTGATAATAATATTTTCACCAACCAGCGGGAAATAAACCGCTACAACAAGCTGCTTGATACCTTAAAACTGGAATATGCCAAAAGCATGGTATATGCCTATAAGAACAGGAACAACTATGATTTCCTTAGTTTTATTTTCTCTGCTGCAAGTTTTAACGATGCGATCAAGCGAGTTGCTTATTTAAAATATTACAGGGATTATAGGGAAAAGCAGGGGGAGAATATAATAAGGACACAGGAACTGAGAAAACAACGCATTACTGAACTGGGATCCATGAAGCAGAAAAAAAGCGAGGTATTGCAATCAAAGGATAAGGAGATGAACGTACTTGCTTCCCAAAAAGGTGAAAAGGACAGGATATTAAATGAGCTTAAAAAACAGGGCAAGCAACTGAATAACCAGTTATCAGCTTACACTAAGCAAATGAGAAAGGTTGACAATGCTATAAATGCAGCAATTAAAAAAGCATTGGCCGATGCCAAGAAAGCAGCAGCAAAGAAAGCAAATGAGGGTGTTGTTAATGCTAACCCTTCAAAAACAGAAACCAAATCGGTAACTGCTCCTGCAAAAAAAACTGAACCCGCTAAGACTCCTGAAAGTATCTTACTTAATTCAGCCAATACCGCATTGAACGAGAATTTTATAAAGAACAAGGGCTCGTTACCCTGGCCCGTTGACAAAGGATACCCGCTATTGCATTTTGGCAGGAATGTACTACCCAGCGGAACAGTTTTAGAAATTACCAATATTACCATTGCTACTGATATAGGGAGCAATGTAAAATCGATCTTTGATGGTGTAGTTTCTAATATCCTGTACATAGAGGATATGCAGGTGGTGATTATCCAACACGGAAAATATTTCAGTACCTACAGTAATTTAAGTGGTACAACGGTACAGCGTGGCCAGAATGTAAAAACAGGCCAGATCATTGGGAAAGCTGCTGCCAATCTTGATGGTGTAGGAGCTGTAGATTTTTTCATCAGTGATGAAAAGAATAATCTTGACCCTCAAAGGTGGTTAAAAAGATAGGTCAGATCACTCTTTTATAAAGCGCCTCATACTTCGGTACAATATTCTCTATATCAAATTTTTTCGCCTGAGCCAATGCATTGGCTTTAAATTTTTTCAGAGTAGGTTCATCCTGTAATATGTGTAAAGCATTTTTGCTCATGTCTTCCACGTCGCCCACATTGCTCATAAAACCACAATAGCCATTTATATTTATTTCGGGTAAACCTCCAGCATTGGTAGAAATTACAGGCACTTCGGCAGCCATTGCTTCCAGTGCTGCAAGGCCAAAGCTTTCATACTCACTTGTAAGCAGGAAAAGGTCGGCAATGGGTAAAATATCTTCCATCTGCTCCTGCTTACCTAAAAATTTTATGCTGTTGTGCGATTCGCATTTCCTTGCGCTGGCCTCAATATGCGATCTTTCCGGCCCATCACCCAATAAGAGTAAAGTTGCCGGCATTTCTTTCTGTATCAATAAAAAAGTGGCTACTACGTCTTCCACACGCTTTACCTTCCTGAAGTTGGAAGCGTGTACTATTATCTTTTCACCATTGGGGGAGATCAGTTTCCTGAATGCATCAACAGGCTGGCGGTGAAAACGTTTTACATCCACAAAATTGTGGATCACCTCAATTTCCTTTTCAATGGTAAAGTTCTTGTAGGTTTCTTCTTTAAGGTTTTCTGAAACCGCCGTTAATATATCACTTTCATTCATCGAAAAAGTAACAACCGGGCTATAGGTCTTATCCCTGCCTACCAGGGTGATATCGGTACCATGCAACGTAGTGATCACTGGTATCCTTTTGCCCTGCTTGGCTAAGATTTGTTTTGCCATGTATGCTGCAGCAGCATGTGGTATAGCATAGTGAACATGCAAAAGCTCTACGTCATTGTTCAATATCACATCAACCATGGTACTGGCCAATGCGGTCTCATAAGGCGGGTAATCAAACAGGGGGTATGTAGGCACCCTTACTTCATGATAAAAAATATTGGCATGAAAACCGCTCAGCCGAACGGGCTGCTGGTAAGTTATGAAATGTATATTATGTCCTTTATCAGCCAGAGCCTTACCCAATTCAGTTGCCAGTACACCACTACCACCAAAAGTAGGGTAACACACAATACCTATATTCATTTTAAGCTGTTTTAGTAAAAGACGATAATCACGCAATTTACCGAATTATTTTTCACTGCAGTTTCCATTCATAGATGATATTAAATTAGTAAGTTTGTTTGTAAACTTATAGTATGGTTAAAAGAATTACAGTATTCCTGGCTTGCAGTTTCTGTTTTTTTTCTGGTTTGGCCCAGTCTGAAGATTCAATTATGATCAAAAAAATATCTGAGGAGATTTTATTGAATGGACGATCATATCCGAATTTATATAGCCTATGTAAAACAGTGGGGAGCCGTTTAACCGGCAGTGCCGGTATGTACAAAGCAGAGGCCTGGGGGGTAAAAGTATTGCAGGAGGCAGGTGCTGAAAAAGTGTATTTGCAACAATGTACGGTGCCTCATTGGGTTAGAGGAAAAAAGGAGTTTGCCGGGTATAAAACTAAAAAAGTAAATACAGATCCACAATTTAATGTTGCTTCACTTGGTGGAGCTGTTGGTACAGGCAATAAAGGTATTTTAGCACCGGTTATTGAAGTAAAGAATTTTGATGAGCTGAATGCCAGGAAAGATGAGGTTAAAGGCAAAATTGTTTTTTTTAATTATCCTTTTAATAAGACTTTGCTGAGAGGAGCATATGGGGATGCAGTAAGATACCGGGGGAGTGGAGCGTCTGCAGCAGCCAAATACGGGGCAGTGGCAGTAATTGTTCGTTCAGTAACAGGTGCTTACGATGATTTTCCGCATACCGGTTCTTTACGTTATAATGATTCGTTCCCTAAAATTCCGGCTGTAGCTATTAGTACAAAAGGAGCAGAGCTACTTAGTATTTATATAAAAAAGAATTATAAGAATGAAAATTTCTTTATCAGGACAAATTCCAACATGTTGCCTGATACCATCGGCCACAATGTGATCGGTGAAATAAAAGGTACCGAGTTCCCGGACCAAATAATAACCATTGGTGGGCATTTAGACAGTTGGGACCTTGGGGAAGGTGCCAGCGACGACGGGACAGGCATTGTTAACAGTATCGAAGTTTTAAGGGTGTTCAAGGCCATTGGTTACAAGCCCAAACGTACGATCCGTATAGTTTTATTTGCCAATGAAGAAAATGGTTTGCGGGGTGGTACTAAATATGCCGAACAGGCAAAACTGAACAATGAAAAGCATATGATGGCTATGGAAAGTGACGGGGGAGCTGAATATCCGCGGGGGTTTGTTTGTGGTATGACCAAAGAGCAGTTTGCAAAAGTGCAAACCTGGCAAAAACATTTTGAGCAATTTGATGCCAATAGGTTTACATTCAGTGAAGGCGGCGGCGGCGGAGCTGATATAGGCCCCCTGCAAACGAATTTTAAAACCCCACAATTTGGGTTGAATACTACCGGGCAAAGGTATTTCGATGTGCATCATGCCGCATCGGATGTTTTTGAAAAAGTAAATGCACAGGAACTAAATTTGTGTGCTGTTGTTATGACAACAATGGTTTACCTGGTAGATAAGTATGGGCTTTAATCAAGGGCTAAAAATATTCTTTATGGAAGATGTAAAATTTAATGAGATAGTAAAGGAACAACCTGTAAAGAGAAACGGTTTCCGCAAATTTTTAAGATGGTTTTCCTTTTTTGCAGTATTGGTTATTGCTTTTATGATCTATTGGTCTTATTTTAATGTATACAGTGATGGAGAAAGAACCGGGTTACTCACAAAACTCTCCCGGAAAGGAAATATTTTTAAAACATATGAGGGAGAGATATTGATAGGAAATTTTCAGCAGGCTCCAAATGTGATGGTGCCCGAAAAATTTTATTTTTCTGTAAAGAACAAAAAACTTGCTGATACCCTTATGAAATTACAGGGGAAATCGATTTCACTAAAATATCAACAGTACCGCAATACTTTGCCATGGCGGGGGGAGAGCGTGTATATGGTTTCAGATCTACAAAGAGTAGGTCAATAAATCAGAGTCCTGCATACAACAAAAATATAACCGGCTTTTTATGAAAGTCGGTTTTTTCTTTGTTCCAGTCTGCAATCGTTTTTGTTTTGATGTATTCGGCCGCCCCGGTAAGCTCTGATGCAATGCAAAGCCTGGTAGCAGGCTTACAGGATCTCAGTAAAGTTTCAATGAGCTGATTATTGCGGTAAGGAGTTTCAATAAATATTTGTGTACTGTTCTTTTTTTGCGAAGCAGCTTCCAGCGCAGCAATTGCTTTACTACGCTCTCCATTGTCGATCGGCAGGTACCCAACAAATTCAAATTGCTGGCCATTCATGCCACTGGCCATTAAAGCCAGCAGGATTGAACTTGGGCCTACCAAAGGTTTTATCACAGCATTCATTTGCTGTGCTGCTGCAATTAAGATTTGACCTGGATCTGCAATACCGGGGCATCCGGCTTCACTAATAACGGCAATATTTTTACCCGCAGTTATTTTTTGTTTGAAAGTATTGATCAACTCTTCTTCTGCTTTATGTATGGTGAACCATTCATAATCATCAATAACTATTTCTTTACACATGCTTTTTAAAAATCGCCGCGCTGTTCTTTCATTCTCCGCAAAAATGACCTGGCAATCTTTTACAGCATCAATAACATATGGAGGTATGGTTTGGGTGGCCGATTCTTCCAACACCGAAGGAATAAGGTAAATTGTAGCGCTCATGGATTATAGGTTGATCTTGCCCGAAACATTTATTAATCCTTCGGTCTTTGCATTGTACAAACTGATAGTTGCCGCGATCACAGCATAGCTGGGTGCAAATACCCATCCCAGTATAGGAATAAGATGCATCATATAGAATACCATGCCATTCCCAATGGCCAGGCCTTTGTGCCTGCTAATAAAACTTATGCTTTGCGCCGTAGATAATTTATTGCGTTCGCAGCTATAATCCAGCATAGAAAAACCCAGGTAATAGCATTCTATTAATAATGCAAGTAACGGTGTTATCCAGCCAACTACCGGTATAAAAGATAAGATAAGTATGGA
>JBKJMZ010000068.1:0-11880 GCA_046596255.1 Ferruginibacter sp.
TTATTCATTAAACAAATCCGGGTAATCAGTAATTATCCCGTCAACCCCCATTTTTTTCAACTCTTTTATTTTATCTTTTTCATTCACGGTCCATGGAATGATCTTCATGTTTAAATCATGGCAGTTTTGGATCAGCAGGTCTGTTACCAAAGTATATTCCGGACTATAAATAGTAGGTGTAAAACCAATATCTTTTACCTGCTTGCGAAAACTGCTTTTACTATCAGCTTCTATCAGCATGGCGGTTTTAATTTTTGGATAATGCTGATGTAGATATTGCAGCGTCCTGAAGTCAAATGACTGTACGATCACCATTTCTTCCATTTGATTGTCTTTGATCACTTTCATTAATAATTCAATAAATTCAGCGGGTTTGGGATGATATTTATTATCTCCGGCGGGCATGGTCTTGGTTTCTATATTGAAGAAAGGGTAGGACCTTTTAGCTGTTGACATATATTCTTTTACAGCCTTAAATACATCAGACAAAAGTGGTTTTGTCGCTTTAATTTTTTGTTGTTGTGGAAATTTTGGATTGGGCCTGGTACCTACATCATACTTTATAATGGAATCATAATCCATTTTGTACAAATTGAAAGTACTGTCATATTTATCTGATATAAAACCACCATTGGGTAAGGTGGTGATCTCGTGGTTAAAAAATGGCTCGTGTGATAGGAATACTTTTTTGTCCTTGCTGATACTGATATCCATTTCGAGCGTGGTTGAACCCAACCCCACAGCATTAAGCATGGCGGGTATCGTATTTTCGGGCATTAATCCCCTGCCGCCACGGTGAGCCTGTTTGTCAAAGGATTCCCAACCATCAAGAGGTTTATTCTTTATAGTGTTCACGTTGTTTTTGGATGTATTGCAGGATATAGTAAGGCAGGTGAAAATAAATATAATAAGTCCAATTGCTGCCTGTAGAAAAGATCTTTTTGTCATGGTGATTATAATTTGCAACCTGTGCTAAAAACAAAAGGCATGAAATAATCATGCCTAAGTAAATATGAGATTAATTCCGTTATATTTCCTTTTCTTTTTCTGTGTCATTTTCCCTGCCTGCCTGTCCTATAGACAGGTTTATCGATTCTGCAATTTCAACGGATTCAGTATTATCTAAAACCCCGTCCACATCTTCTGCAATTTCTATTTCGTTGGCAATTATTTCTGCCTCAACGGTTGTTCCTGTTATAATTTGTTCTTCACCATTCTCTTTAACAAAATTTTCTACTTCCATAGCTTCTTCTGCCTCTTTTACATTGGTTGCCTGTACAAGTTCTTCCATTAGCACTTCAGAGATTTTAGGAAGATCCCCGGCACTGTTGATACCAAAATAATCCATAAAAGATTTTGAAGTTGCATAGATAAGCGGCTTGCCTACAGCATCTTCATTTCTACCTGAAATAATTACCAGATCTTTCTCCAGTAATTTCTGAACAGCATAATCACAGTTCACTCCACGGATAGATTCAATTTCACTTTTGGTGATCGGTTGTTTATAAGCAATGATCGCAAGCGTTTCCAAACCTGCAGTAGAAAGACGCTTTAAGAATTTGTCGCCATTTAGCTGAGCAACTGTTTTATGGTATTCTTTCTTGGTAAGAAATTGCCAGCCACCGCCGATCTGTCGTAATTCAAAAGCATAAAACTCAGCGCTGTATTTTTCGTTGATCCCCTCAATAGCTGCATCAACCTGTTGTTGTGAGGCACGGTCCTCAATAAAAGCAAGTGCACTGTTCACCAGTTCAAGTATCTCATCATTTGTCAGCGGTTTATCGCTGGCAAAAATTAAAGCTTCAATATGTGGAATGATCTCTGAAAGTTCCATGTTGTTAATTTGCAAATTATCCTTGCAAAGCAGCCGCACCACTTACGATCTCCGTTAACTCGGTTGTAATGGCCGCCTGTCTTGCACGGTTATAGCTGATCTTTAATGATTTTAATAATTCGTTGGCATTATCGCTGGCCTTATCCATGGCTGTCATACGGGCGCCATGCTCACTGGCATTGGCATCCAATGTAGCTTTAAATAATTGGGTATTCAAGATCTTAGGCATTAGTTCGGCGATCAGTACATCCTTGCCCGGCTCATAAATAAAGTCGGCATTTTTCTGGCCTTCTGTCTTGGTAACTTTTGATACCGGTAAGAATTGTTCTGCTACAAAACGCTGTGTGGCAGCATTTTTAAATTCACTGTATATCAATTCAACCGCATCAATTTCCTTGTTTGCGAAAGCATCCATGGCATACTTTGCAGCTCCCTGTACTTTTTCAAAGCTTAAGCCGGTAAAAATATCCCAGTATTTATTAACTACTTTAAAACCACTTTTTGTAAAACTCTCATATCCTTTTTTACCAATTGGCAGGATCTGTACTTTTCCCTTTGCAAGTTGTTGGGGATACTTTTCATTAGCTACTAGTTTTGCCAGCTTGATCAGGTTACTGTTGTAACCTCCGCATAAACCCCTGTCGCTGGTAACTACAATGATCATTACATTTTCCACTGGTCTTTGGGTGGCCAGGGCCATATTCACATCACCGTCGCTGTTGCTTACAATATTGCTCAACATTTCCTGCAGCTTTTGTGCATAAGGGCGCATTTGGGTAATGGCATCCTGGGCACGGCGAAGTTTTGCGGCACTCACCATTTTCATTGCTTTTGTGATCTGCTGCGTACTCTGCACACTCTTAATCCTGTTACGAACCTCTTTTAATGCACCACTCATAGTAAATCTTCTTATTAATTAACGGTATCTGTCCCAATTAGGAGCAGCTTTTAGGCGGGCAAAGGTAATAAAAAAGGGCTTTATACCGATATACTGGCTGTTTAATTACTAAGATTTTTCTACCGGCATTTATCAAAGACCTATACACAACCCCCAGCTTGAGTTTCAGCCAGCGCTCAAAAGCTTAATATGAAATTCAGTTTGGTGGAAAAAAGCTTTTGATCCATTATATTTATTCAGACATTCTACTTAAAAAGTGGCCCGTGGCGTACCCATTCTTCTCATATCCATTCCCGGGGCTTGCATATTTTGACCGGCAAAACGTTGAAGGCGGTAGGTGAAAGTGGCAATAAAATACCGGGTAAGCCTGTTGGTACGGCTATCGATAATTGAATTGGCTGTTACAGAACGGTTGATATTACTGTTTTGTTTGAACAGGTCAAATGCTTCTATCCTTATGATACCATTCTTCTTTTTAAACAACTGCTTTTCCAAAGAAGCATTCATGATAACCTGGTTCCTACTTACGCTGCTGGCAAGCCCGTTGTTAATGGTATAATCAACATCATATTTCAAAATAAGGGTCTTGGTAATATTCAGGTTCATATTGCTGCTGAAGGTCCAGGCATTACTTGAAGAATTCTGTAAACTGTTTTGTGTCTTGCCTGTTTTGTTCGTATAATGAACATCATTTAAACTGTAGCTGATGCCGGTTCCAAATTCAATTATCTCTTTGTAGTTGTATTCAAAGTTAAGCCCCTGGCCCAGGATCCAGTTATTACCGATGTTTCTGATGCTGTCTACCAGGTTTACATTATGATTATAATTAACATTGCCTCTAACAGAGAGCACATATTTCCTGTTCTTGTATGGTTTTGAGAAAACATAGAATCCCAATATATTGTAAAAGCCGTTCACATTTTCGGGCATGTTGAACTGGCGGCCTGCGCCCTGGTTTATTGTATTATTTACAATCTGGTTCCTTATAGTACTGAAAGTTAAGTTGGTGAACAGCACTTTACCACTTACCATATTGAAGTTATTGTAACCGAAATTCAGGTTATGATTCATAGAAGGCTTCAGGTTGGGATTACCGGTAGTAATGTTTTGAGGATTACTTTGATCAGGTACTGGTTGCAACTGGCTAAAGCTGGGCTGGGTAGCATTACCATTGTAACTTATATTGAGCGTTTTTGATTTCTTAAAGTTATAGGTGAACCTGGCTATTGGAAAAACATTTGCTCTGCGGATGGTTTTGTACGCACTATCCTTTGTTATAGAATTGCCCTGGAGACTAACGGGTTGTACACTTACACCGATGGTATAATTATATTTCTTTTCAGTAGTACGCAATGAAAGCCCAACACGGTTATTATAAAAATCATTTTCATAATCGTTGCTTAAAAAACTGTTCAGGGTTTTTGCCTGCGTTGCAGAATCTACATTGTATGTCTTGCGGTCATTGCGGCTGTAACTGAAATTATGAGAGTAATTGAAATCGAGGCTCTTCGTTTTGGTCAATGGTTCTGAATAAGTAAAACGAACCCCGTAATTGCGGTTATTATTTTCCTGGTCAATGTACTGAAAGCTGTTGTAAGGGCCTGCACCCGGTGAAACATACTGGTAACTCATATTCCTTACATCCTGCTCCGAATTATTTTGAGAAGTACCCAGCGTTAAGCTCGTTGAAAAATTACGTCCACGTTTCCTGAACTTATGATTGTACAGTATCGTTGCTGCCAGGTTTGGCGCTCTTGAATCCGTGAGATTTTTATTATTACCATCGCTGGTCTTACTGCCACCCGCTTCCGTATAATCAAAGATGGTCCTGTTATTGGCATCACTGCCCGTAAAATTTATACTCGGACTTACTTTTAAATAATTAAATGAATCGATCTGGTATTCCATATTAAAAGTAAACCTGTGCGAGTTGCCTTTTGTGAGATTATTTACATCCTGGTTATTGATATAGGTGATGGTATCAAAAAAATTCTGGGCCGAGGAGGTCTGGAGCTGGCTGGTATTTCTATGATTATAAGAATAACTGCCGTAAACATTTATTCTTTTACTCCATTGATCGCGGTAATTAAAACCAAAAGCATGGGTTGTAGAGATACCGCTGTTGCTGCCACCACTGAATGCAGATCCGCCGCCACCCTGCATCATATTGTTCATAGCACCCATGCCGCCCATATCGTTCATTGCCGACATGCCCGACCGCATCATGCTGGTTGCACCCCGGTTTCCGCCACCGCTGAAATTGAAAAGCGAGGTATTGGTATTGTTGCTGTTACCAAGTACTGATATCTGGGTATTGTTATTAAAATAATTGCCGTTAAAAGAGGCCTGGTACCGGTCCTGTGTACCATAACCTCCGGTTGCTCTTCCAAAAAAGCCCTTGTTCTTATCTTTTTTAATCTGGATGTTCATCACTTTGTCCGGGTCACCATCTTTAATGCCGCTAACCGTTGCCTGGTCGCCATAATCATCAATGATCTGTATCTTATCTACAATGTTGGCCGGTAATTCTTTGGTGGCCGTTTTTACATCGCCCCCAAAAAAATCTTTACCATTTACTTTTACACGGGTTACGGCTTTACCCTGTGCCGTAACATTACCGTCCTTGTCTACCTGTATACCCGGCATTTTTTTGATCAGGTCTTCAACAACAGCGCCTTCTTTTACTTTAAAGGAAGAAGCGTTGTATTCAATAGTATCTTCCTTTACTATGATGGCAGGTGCTTCTACCACCACTTCACTTAAAAGTTTCGCATCCTGTGCCATTACAAAACTGCCTACGTCAATGGTTTTCTCGGGTTTATTTACAGGTACATATTTGGCTTTGGGCCAGTAGCCCATATGGCGGATGATGATGGAAAAGGGAGAGGAGGGTACATTTTGAAAATTGAACTGTCCCTTATCATTGGTAAAGGTATAACTGGTATCTGTGGGGTTAGATTTTACAACCATGCCTACCACTGCATTCTCCATGGGTTTTAAGGATGCTGAATCAATAAGGGTTCCTTTTACCTGTGCTTTTGAAATTAAAGCTGAAAAGATGATCAGGGATACGAATACAATTTTTCTCATAAACATCAATTGGTATACGAAATTATTCGTGTAAAAGTAGGTCTAGAAATTTACATGTAAGCATTTAATTTGATGAATGGCGGGAATTTTGATATTATTTAACAAAAAATGGTTGTTTTAAAAGCTCCAGAAGATTTTTAAAACAACCATCAAATGTGCTTACTCTTTTACCAATGCATTACTTGCTATGATACTGTCTACAATACTTTGAGACATTTGCAACATATTTTTTGCATTTGTACTGTCCAGAATCATATAATGCCATTTTCTTTTTGGAAAGTTTTGCATATTAATTGGTAGGGTATAATTAGCCCATTTAACAGTATCACTAAAGAACCCATCTTCGTTAACACAGATATTTAATGTTAGGCTGTTTGCAACATTCTGAAGATTGGCTGATTGATAATTCCTCTTTTTATTAATATCCCCTAAATCACCACCACTTTTTACGTAATTTTCCATAACTGTATAAACTTCATTGTAAATATATGCCTCAGCATCTTTCCTGCTAATTGTTTTTATTTTTCTAACAGAAAATGCTGCTTTTAAATTTAACAATAACTCTTGGTTAGAAAAAGTTGTGTCATACATAGAAATATATACAGGTAAATATTTATTTTGGTTTTCAACATCTTTACCCGACCCAAAAATAAAAATTAATAAAAAAAGAGAAATAATTTTCATAAGCGCTATTTATTGCATGTTTTTTATTCGGCAGTAACCCAGCATAAACCATATTCTCCAGCACAAAAAGCACTACATTGCCAATAACACTCATTATTTTGGCTATACGTGCAGCCTATGAAACAAAGCGTGTTGCATCCCATCCACATCCAAAAACATTGTTCCATAGTAATAATTTTTGCATTTGCAAATTTGGTTGCTATAGAATTATCAGTACTTACTTTTTTAAATGCATTTACAAGCAATTGTTTTTGTCCTTTTTCTGTCAGTAATTTTAGCTCCGGGAATTTATTGAAAAAACTCACTGCTTCATTTTTAAGGTTTGCAGCAATTGCTTCAAATTCTTTTTTACTGTTTACATTCATTTTTGCAAATAACACTTCCTGTTCATTAGGTGTAATTGCTTTTTGTATATACTTTAGAAACAAGGTGCCAGCTTTAGTCTCAATTACCTTATTGGCAAATTCTACATTACTAATATAGTAATTTTTAAAGTAATTATCAGCAGCAATTCTGCTGATTAACTCCGCTTCAGTACTACAGGAAATGACCTCTGAATCAAAGGCCCTGGAGGCTTCAATACTTTTTGCGTTTAGCACAGAGATCGTAATTAATAAGATCCCTGTAAACATGATTTTTTTAAACATGATTTTTAGTTTTTTAGGGTGACGTTCAGGTTATGGCGGCCCGGACAGATCCGCATCATCGACGATTGGGTAAACCTACAGGAAAAGCTGAGGAAAATACAGGTTCTGTTTTGGTGACTTATTTAAAAGCTTTTTATAATTTAGAAAAAGTTTAATTCCTTCACTATGCTAACTACCGGACTCCGAATTAAAAAACTAAGAGAATTAAGAGGCTATAACCAGGTTTATATGGCGAGGAAACTTGGAATTTCCCAGGAACAATATAGTTACCTGGAAACAAAGCAAAAGTATATACCCGAAAAACAGATCAATATTGTCGCCACATTACTCGACGTAAAAGAAGATTATCTTAGATCATTTGATCCGGAAAATATTATAGATAATAGCGGCATAGCCGGATCTAAAGGATATTTGAATATTCAAAACCTGATCATTGAAAATCATGAAAAGGAACGAAAATTATTTTTGGAACTAATAGCCAGGTTGAAAGAAGAATTGGCAGAACTAAAACAAAAGATAGTATAATTATAGCTAGAGGTTATATGTCAGTATAATTGTTCCCGGACTTGCATTAAACGTCAGCTTTTCTACCATCCCATTTAATTTTTTGCCGTGTTTACGGTGAATGGCATAATTAACTGCATCGAACAGTAACAAAAATCCGCCCTGCAGCATAATGGAATTGCCATAACCTTTAAATCTTTCAGGAACCTTTTGGTTATCGCTGGTTTTGTTCATCAACAACCCTCCTCCTATATAAACAACATCGAGGCCGGCATTCAATAAAAATGTTTTTTCAGTTTTGTTTTGATGTTTAAGTACTGATTCTAAGGTTGGGTTATCAATCTTTTCCCGGCTCGCTCCCCAATAGCCCAGTCCGGCAATGGCCAGGTTAATACCACCCCACATTACATTCATCTGATGAAAATACCTAACCTCCTTATTGCGGGTATCGGTAGCAATGCCGCTTACAACGATATTGGCTACCGACCAGCCAGCCAATACGATCATTGCATTCTTTTGTTTGCTTACCCGTTCTTTTTCAAAACGGGTCAGGTCAATTTTTTGAGCAGTACAGTATAGGGAAACCGAAATTGATACCAGTAAAAGAATAAATTTTTGCATATACAATGTTTTATAAAAATACGTAACAATGGATAGGGCAGATTGTTTTGAAACGGCCGGGATTTTTGCCGGAAATGGCAGTAAATTATTCCATATGTGGTCAAATTCTTCAGAATTGAGTCCTGTGCCAAACCTAAACTATACTTACCTTTGTTGCCCCCATAACAATTGGGGGTATTTCTGTCATTTTGGCTATAAAATTTTTTCAGCATCAAATTTGAGAACTTCTTAACCTATAATTAATAATATACCCAACAATACTGTATTTTATGATCGGAGCTATTTCAAAACTTTTTGGCGGCAATAAAAGCGAAAAAGACGTAAAAAAAATCAAACCACAGGTTGAGCAGATCAACCAGTATTTCAACCAATACCAATCCCTGAGCAATGATGAGCTGCGGAATAAAACTGTGGAGTTCAAAGAGCGCATTGCTGCACATCTTCTAAAAATAAATACTGAAATTGCGGATAAGCAAAAAGCTGCCGAGGAATTACCCATTGAAGATATTAATGGCCGGGATATTTTTTATAAAGGGATAGACGAATTAAAAAAAGATAAGGATAAGGAACTTGAAGTGGTGTTGTTGGAAATTTTACCTGAAGCTTTTGCAGCAGTTAAAGAAACCAGCCGTCGTTTCAAAGAAAATGAAACATTAGAAAGCACGGCAACGGAATTAGACAGGATGCTGGCTACAAAGAAGGACAGCGTTAGCATAGAAGGCGACAAAGCCATTTATACAAACTCGTGGACAGCAGGTGGAACCAAAATAACCTGGAACATGGTACACTATGATGTGCAGTTGATCGGTGGTATGGTTTTACATTCCGGTAAGATTGCCGAGATGGCAACGGGTGAAGGTAAAACCCTGGTGAGTACATTGCCTGCTTACTTAAATGCATTGAGCGGCGAAGGTGTACATATTGTAACCGTGAACGATTACCTGGCCCGCAGGGATGGTGAGTGGAACGGCCCCATCTTTGAATTTTTAGGATTGCGGGTTGATTGTATTGATAAGCACGAACCCAACAGCGATGCCCGCCGCAATGCTTACAATGCCGATATTATTTATGGTACCAATAACGAATTTGGTTTTGATTACCTGAGGGATAATATGGTACACACACCACATGAAATGGTACAGCGCAAACACCATTTTGCCATGGTAGATGAGGTGGATAGCGTTTTGATCGACGATGCCCGTACTCCTTTAATTATAAGCGGCCCGGTTGGACATAGTGATAATACACAACAGTTCTTCGATCTGAAGCCAAGGATCGAAAAACTGGTGGAAGCACAGAAAAAAGCAGTGAATACTTTTTTAATTGAAGCTAAGAAAAAAATTACAGAAGGTAACGATGATCCAAAGGACGGCGGACTTGCTTTAATGAGGGCGCACCGTGGCTTACCAAAGAATGGCGCATTAATTAAATTTTTAAGTGAGCCCGGTATAAGAGTGAAACTCCAAAAAAGTGAGAATTACTATTTAGCCGATCAGCAAAAGGAAATGCCTAAGGTTGATGCTGAACTGTTCTTCAATATCGATGAAAAGAACAACCAGGTAGATCTTACCGACCAGGGTATACAGTTAATTACAAGAAGTGGAGAAGATCCAGAATTCTTTATCATACCGGATATTGCCACCAGGCTTGCCGAGATTGAGAAAAGCGAAATGAGTGCCGAAGAAAAACTTCAGCATAAAGAAGTATTGCTCAATGATTATTCATTGAAAGCAGACCGTATTCATACCGTTCAGCAATTATTAAAAGCCTACACCTTATTTGATAAAGATATTGAGTATGTGGTAATGGATGAAGCGGTGAAAATTGTTGATGAGCAAACAGGCCGTATACTTGATGGCCGTAGATACTCTGATGGCTTGCACCAGGCTATTGAAGCAAAAGAAAATGTAAAGATCGAAGCATCTACACAAACCTATGCAACTGTTACATTACAAAACTACTTCCGCATGTATCACAAATTATGTGGTATGACGGGTACTGCCGAAACTGAAGCCGGTGAGTTCTGGAGCATTTACAAACTGGATGTAGTAACCATTCCTACCAACGTAACCTGTATTCGTAAAGATGACCAGGATTTTGTTTACAAAACCAAGCGTGAAAAATATAAAGCAGTAATTGATGAAGTAGAAAGATTGCGCAGCATTGGAAGGCCATCATTAGTTGGTACAACCTCCGTTGAAGTAAGTGAATTGCTTGCGAGAATGCTAAAGCAAAAAAATATTCCGCACAATGTATTGAATGCAAAACAGCATAGCAAGGAAGCACAGGTAGTAGCTGAAGCCGGTTTGCCGGGTGCTGTTACCATTGCAACGAACATGGCTGGTCGGGGTACTGATATTAAGCTTGGGCCCGGCGTTAAAGAAGCTGGTGGACTTGCGATCATTGGTACAGAGCGCCATGAGAGCCGCCGTGTAGACAGGCAGTTGCGTGGCCGTGCAGGCAGGCAGGGTGATCCCGGTAGCTCCAGCTTTTTTGTTTCGCTGGAAGATGACCTGATGCGTATGTTTGGCAGTGAGCGGATTGCCGGGCTTATGGACAGGATGGGTTATAAAGAAGGCGAAGTAATTCAGCATAGCATGATTACTAAATCCATTGAAAGGGCACAAAAGAAAGTGGAGGAAAACAACTTTGGTATCCGTAAAAGATTACTGGAGTATGATGATGTAATGAATAAGCAACGGAACGTAGTTTATAAAAAACGTAACCATGCTTTGTTTGGAGAAAGACTTGCGCTAGATCTCGACAATTCATTTTACTCTGTTGCCAACGGTTTAATTATTTCTTTTAAGGAATTAAATAGCCATGATGATTTTAAACTGGCAGCCATTGTAAATTTCGGAATTGATACCGCCATCACAGCTGAAGAACTCGATAAAGGAGACACAAATGACCTCAGCGAACGTTTATATACTGAAGCTCTGACCCAGTACCGCCGCAAAACGCAGGCGATGATAAACCAGACATTACCGATCATTAAAAATATCCGCAAAGAACAGGGCAACCATATTGAGAATGTAGCTGTGCCATTTACCGATGGTAAAAAACAGATTCAGGCATTGGCCAACCTTGATAAATATTTAGCAACAGAAGGAAGGGAATTGAATGATGCACTGGAACGCAATATCACTTTGGCATTAATAGATGATGCCTGGAAAGAACATCTAAGAGCGATGGATGACCTGCGCCACAGTGTGCAAACAGCTGGCTATGAGCAAAAGGATCCACTGGTAATTTATAAGATAGAAGCTTTTGGTGCATTTAAGCAAATGGATGACCTGGTAAATAAAGATATCGTAAGTTTCCTTTGCCATGCAGGGATACCGATGGAGCAAACCAATGCCGGACAAATTCGTGAAGGCCGTGAGCGCAAAACGGATATGACTAAAATGCGCCAGCGCAAGGAAGAGTTTGCAGGTGCAGGCGGTGGGCCGGAACATATTAGTGCAGAGAATGAATATAACGATCCTTCGCAACAGGTAAGACAGGAACCGATACGTGTGGAGAAAGCACCGGGCAGAAATGATCTTTGTCCTTGTGGAAGTGGTAAGAAGTATAAGCATTGCCATGGTAAGGATATTTAA
>JBKJMZ010000133.1:0-2581 GCA_046596255.1 Ferruginibacter sp.
ATCTGTAAGAAACAAGAGGTGAATCCTTATCAGTGGTTGAAATACGCCCTTCAGAATATAATGACCATTAATCATAAGAACATCCGGGAACTTTATCCGCAGAACTTTAAGAAATTAATTCAGGAAGGAAAGATGTAGTTGGTCGGTCGGATACCTTTTGGCTGAAAGGCTTTCCCTGATTCCCTTCATTTCCTTAATTCTGAAACCTGGTTCAGGAAAGCGTCGGGTTTATTTTTATAAAATGCCCGGAACCTTAAATGGCCCCAAAGCCTGTGGCAACTAACGTTTGAGTATTGCTGCAGGGGGGGATTTTATAAACGTCCCGTTCGGAACTGCGGCTCAATATTGTTTTAAAAGTTGAAGATAAGAACTAAAGCTAAATTAATAACGTCAAGCTGGAACTGCTGCTGATAGCGATTTGAGGCCGATTGCTCAAACGTCCCGCCCCACTTGCAGCAATACTTTTGTTGTATGCCGTTTTTATTTCCACATTATAATCGGCATTAAATTGTTTGCAATAAGTAGCACACAAAATTGTATCAAGAAAATAGTCGTCCAAAAACTCAATGTGTGTGTGTATTTTTTTTTCTTTGTTATCAAAATTAATGTAACAACTGAAAATAAGGGAATTAATAAAGTAGCCAAAGCCAATAAAACATTCCCGAAAGATAAGTCTCCCATATTCATAAATGAGTTAGTAGCAATAAACGCAAATGAAATAAATAATGTTAAAATAGCTGTAAACACCCAAAATATAGGCTTGTTTTTAAAATCAAATTTATATTTTATCAAATTTATACAACCTGTTATGAACAAATAAATTAGACTAAAAATACCTAACAATAAACTTGTTGCTATACCTAGTATTTTAAAGCCACTTACTTTTTTTAATGTATTTACACCATTAGTAATGAGTAACTTACCTTCGCTGTTTTTATAAAAAGCATGTGAAATATTGGTTCGATCTTTCATAGAAAACTTTTTTTCACCCTGATAAATCAATGTTCTATTCTTACCTTGAAAAGGAATTAACAAAGCACCTGTTTTTGAAGTTTTTACTTTTGTGTGAGAAAATACCATATCTATCAACCTGAATGGCTCTACTGCTGTTATATATGGGACGTAAAAACCATTCCAATCCTCAATATCAGTTTCTATTTCAAGTTCTTTTGTGATGAAATGCTGTTCAGCCAAGCCAAGATGTTTGATCAAGACTTCATTAAATAAATCATAGTTTGCTGTTTCACTATCCATGTTAAAAGCAATGAAAAAAGCTTTTTTGTAGTTTGGAAACATATAAGTCATAGCTGAAAAGCCTAATATATTTCCATTTTTTGCTATACCCACTACACCATATCTATCTCTCGAATATGCTCCCAAAGCATCACCAAAAGGCACACCATTCTTGAAAGCATCTGTTAGTTTTTGTTTACCTACAGCATTCAAATATTCACTATCTATAAATGTTTTACCATCAACTGTACCATCAGACATCATAAATCGCAAAAATTTTCCAACATCTTCTGCTGTAGTAGTTAGTTGCCCTGCTGGTCTTAGGTACATTGACATAGCTGCAACTGTTTTACCATCATCAAAATGACCAAAAGCTAATTTTTTATCCTTAGTTTGTGAGATAAACTCAAAACTGCTATTTGTCATCCCCAGCGGTTTTAGGAAGTTATCATCAAGATAATTTTCATATTTCTTTTTAGTTATTTTTTCTATGACCATGCCCAAAATGGTGTATCCTAAGTTTGAATATGAATAAATTGAACCTGGCTTCGCCTGTACTTTTAGGATATTTAGACTATTGAGATAAGCAGTTTCGAGTGGTGTGTTTGGTGTTGCAGTTGTACTGAAAATATGCCATAGTTTGGCATCAGTTAAGCCCGAAGTGTGGTCGAGTAGGTGTCTGACAGATATTGGATTAGTATCGTACCATCGATTTTCTACGAGCAAATTAGGTAAATATTTTTGAATAGGGTCATCTATATTAAGTAATCCTAATGTAGCCATTCTTAAAAATCCTGCCGCTAAAATTGTTTTAGAAACAGAGCCGACATGTACTTTATCAGTTTGGCTTAATAGCTCTTTTGTCTTAGTGTTCTTATAACCATAGGCATCTGTTATTACTTTGCCTTTATCTGTCACCGTAGCCCATACTGCACCAGTAAGCTTTTGTTCCGTTAGTAAATTTTTAATTGTTTTCTTTAAACCTTCTTGGTTTTGTGCCTTAGAAGAACTGGTTATAGTCACTAACAAAAAAAATAGAAAATGTTTAATTATCATAGTGTTTGGTAAAATGGCATACAACTTGTTATTATACGAACTTCTTATAAGCTATTCGAAAATATATAATTCACCCCAATCACGCCAATCACGGTAGTATTCATTTTTAAAAATTTGATAATCAATGATATGCAAATATTGGAAACTCTCATCTTCTTTTTTACAATTCTGCCAGGCCTCGCCAAAGCACCACAGAATGCCACTCGGTTTGGCTGTGTGTTCCACCTGTTTTATCTTTAAAGATTTCTGTGGTTGCTAACGAATTTTGACCACGGCTACATTTCCTTCCACA
>JBKJMZ010000012.1:0-23641 GCA_046596255.1 Ferruginibacter sp.
CAGAAACCAATACATTGGAAGGGCGAAGATGAAGAGAGGCGGGTATCAACCATTGTTGATTACGATAAATTAGTTTATTATAAAAAAGTTATTAAAACAAAAAGTATCCCGTAATTGGGATCTTTTTGTTTTCAACTAATTCTGTGGGCAATTAATAGTTATTTTTTATTTTCGAAACTCTTTGCCAATCCTTCTTCAATTTGTTTTATCCAGTTTATATAACCCGATTCTTTATCCATACCGGTGGCACCATCAACCCAAACGGTAGAAAATTCATTTAATTCACCTTTAGTAAGCATAAACCATAAGCGTGAACAACGGTCAGTATCCGCCGTCATCGTATTTGCCTGCATACGCGACCTGGCCGCCAGTGCGGCCCCGCAAGCCAGTTGAGACCCGTTTTTTGCAGCATATTGTAATAAGGTTTTTAAATCTTCATTGCTGCAACCGCCAACATAAGCAACTGCAATACCAATACCCCGCCAAAGATCTGCCTGCCTGTTAGCTGCAAATGTTTCAATAACGCTGTGGATTTTATTAATATCAGTTTTTGCCGTGTACCAGATACTTCGCCCTACACCCTGGTCGTATATTGGCATTGCCGCAATGGGCAAATACGCCGGCAATTGCTGGCTTAAAACCGTAGGCCTTCGCCTGAAACTTCCATCATAATAACCACAACCATCAGCGATCCTGAAATATAGATTAGTATGAAGATTTTTAACTGTTTCTAAAAAAGGAAGATTGAGTTTAGCTATTGCCCATCCAAGGCCTACGTAAACCTGTGCTTTATGGGCCGTGGCCGGTCCATCAGCAAACGAAAGCCATTCTTGGGGAAACTTATCTGTTTCAAAACTTTTTAATGCTATATCCATGGAGGCGCTTTCATAAGCAATGGAACGAAATTCAGGTTCTGTTTTTTCCATGTACTCAATCAAGGCAGGCATGTTATCATGCGTAGCATAAAACAATTGGGCATCTAAAAATACCCTTTGTATTTTTTCAGTATTTTGTAAAGCTGTGTTCATATCATTTTTGATTGAACAGGGTTAAAATGAACATTGGCAAAGTTTTAAACTTTGCCAATGTTTTATAAAAAGCTATTTATGTTATACCGTTGTTTCCAAAACTGCTTTCGGATAAAACCACATCACATCCACATCTTTCATAATTGCATCTCCAGGGATAATGGCTTTTTCTGATTCAGTATCTAACATTACTGCTCCTTCATTTTTACCCAGGTTAATGGTGTAAGGATTCACTTTTATATCAGGTGATGCGCCATTCACTTCCGCATTCACCAGTCTGAAGATGGCTACAGCAAGCTGTTCCAGCATGTTCATATTTTTTGCTATCTGCTCAATCAGTTCGGCAGGTTCCTGCTGCACTTCAATATCTTCCTGAAATTTTCTCAGTACGGCCAAATCAAAAGGATCAATATACCGGTTCGAAAATATTTTATTTTCAAACGGAAGCCATTCTAAAAACAGGTCCTGCATTACTTTATGTAAATCGCCAAATTTACGGCCAAGGCCATTTTTTGCCGCAAACAAATCTTTCAATATCCTGATATTGGTAAGCGCTTTATTCGCAAATAAATGACACGGTATGGCCCAGTAGGTTGCCCAATCCCAGAAAATTTTAATCACCATTATCTGGGTATTTCCCATCAACAGGTATTTATTTTGATAAACCGGTATCCAGGCATCTACCAATGAAAGATGGCATTGCTCGTAAATGTTCACCCGGGTTTCAATATCTTCTCCGGCCAGGTCACGCAATATCAAATCGCTTAACCAGCCATTATTCATGGCAATAAAATCGGTACCGGGCGAATAAAGCGGGTCTAAAAACGGACCCGACTCTCCGGCTGTTCCCCATCTGTCAGTTGAATAAACTCTTCCGGAATTATGAGCATAATGTTTTAGTATTTTAAAATCCAGTAACCCATCGCCTTCACCCAAAGGCCCCAGCATTTTAAAAGCTAGCGGTTCATTAACCCGCATCCATTCAACCGATTTTTCGTAGGTGTTGAAAGTTTCAAAAGGATGAACAGCCGGGTCGGCAACAATACCGATGCTGGTGTTTTTTGATCCCAATGGAATTACCCATAACCAATAGCCGCTGTCCATAAAATGCACCGTACTTAAATAACGCAAACCAGGCTCCAGGAATGATTGCCAGTCTTTATTGTCTGTCCAGGTATCAATATCAATAACTCCTTTAAGCCGCCACCATGCAGCATTGGCATGGTGCTCCATAGGTTTTTGAAACTGCAATTTACGTTTCATAATACTGGCCCTGCCGGATGCATCGGCCACCCAGCGGCATTTTACCTTTATCTCTTTGCCATCTTTTATATAAGAAACTTCGTGTCCATTATCTTTGGAGATCTCAACAGCAGAAACTTTTGCACCCAACACCAGGTCTGTCCCTTTTTCTCTTGTTAACCGCATTAAATAATTTTCCAGCGTTCCCCTGTCGAGCTGGTGACTAGGTACCGGTAACCTTAAGCGGGGACCCAATTCAACCCTGCTTGCAATATTATCCTTGGTATCGTTTTTAAAGAAAAAGCGCAGGCCGTGTTTGGGAAGTTCATGTTCTTCTAAATAACCTTTTATATCCAAAACCTCCCTTAAGTAATGCGTGCCCAATTCAACTGTTGATTCGCCTACTTTATGGGCCGCAGTGGCGGCCTCACTTTCTCTCCGTTCCAATACCAGGATAGAAATGTCGGGTTTTGCTTTTTTAAGTTGTATTGATAGGGTAAGCCCTCCAAGGCCGCCACCCATCACCACTACATCATACTGATCACTCATAAATTAAGTTTTAAGGAATATAAAAATAAGGGAAATACCGGAGCTAATCTTTACTTGCATTTTGATCATTTCAATTTCGCCTGTCTATAAACCTGATGATCTTCCTTCCTGCTTCAGGCATCTGAATTTTTTTTAATTCTTCTTCTGTAATGTACTTTATATGCGGACTCACCCTTAACCGGGCCTGCAGGTTGGCCCTTATTTTTCTATTACATTCTTCGGTAAAATTTTTAGGTAAAATATAGAGTTGTACTTCATCTGTTCCCACTTCATTCGAGGATACTTCTGCAACATAATCAAGAACATCCTCCATTTCGTTCAGCAGGTCAAAGAGGGCAGGAGGGTATAAGGTAGTGCCTTTGAATTTGATCATTTGCTTTTTGCGGCCAACAATGGGCGATAGTCTCAGGCTGTTTCGTCCGCAGGCACAGGGCTCGTCATCATACACACAGATATCTCCTGTTTTATAACGCAGGAGCGGCATGCCTTCCACGCCCAAAGTGGTAATCGTTACTTCACCGGGCTCACCTGCTTTAACGGGCTTATTCATTTCATCCAGCAATTCTACAATTACCAGGTCGGGCTGCAGGTGGCCTCCTTTACATTCACTGCATTCTGTAAATGCGGTCTGCATCTCTGTGGAAGCATAAGTTGAATATAATTTGATATCCCATGCGTCGGTAATTTTTTTACCTAGTGGATTGAGCGAGAAATCTGTATTGCGGATATTTTCTCCAACACAGATGGCTTTTTTTACGGAAGTACTGTTAATATCAATATTATGTTCTGCAGCATAGCTGATCAACTTCAATAAAAATGAAGGAACACTAACAATTGCTGTAGGGTTTAATCTAAAAATGGTATCCCATTGCAGCGAAGGTACACCCGGCCCTACCCTGATGATGCCTGCACCTAATTTGCGGATACCTGAATAATAGGCCATGCCTGCCATAAATTGCCTGTCGAGCGTTAGCATGAGCTGGTAGGTATCGTTTACTGATCCATCGGCGCTAACAAAAGAAGCATACTCATTACAAGCCAGGCGCTCCAGGTCATTTTCGGTAAGCATTACCGTTACAGGATTTCCCAATGTGCCGGAAGTGGAGCTGTACTCGATGATCTTGTTGCGGGGTACACATAAAAAATCTTCATTGCGCTGCTGCAGGTCTTCCTTTATGGTAACCGGGATCACTGCCAGGTCCTCAATGGTCTTAATCCCTTTAGAATTGAATTTTGCCTGGCTGAAGAACTCTTTATAAAAAGGAGAGTATTCATTAAGATAAGCAATGGTTTCTTGCAGTTTTATTTCCTGCATAGCTTTTATTTCTTCCTTGGTCTGGAAAGCTGCTTCGGGTGAGTAGTTCATAATGCGTGATTGTTTGAGATGTCAGTCTGAGCCTGTCGAAGCCGGTATAACTTAAAATAAGTTTTGTTATCTTCTAATCCGCCTTCGACAGGCTCAAGGCTGACAACATTTGTTATTGGGATTATTATCCTAAAATCATTTTTCTATTATCACCATTGCACATGCAAAGCTCTTTATATGTGAAAGCGACACTGAAATCTTTCCTAATTTTAACTCCTTAACAGTTTCAGCGGTGATGCCATGAAAACGAAACTCCGGTTTTCCTTCTCCGTCATTACAGATCTCAATTTCATTGAATGCCGTTCCCTGCCTCCACCCTGTACCCATGGCTTTTAAAAATGCTTCTTTGGCTGCAAAACGGGCAGCATAGTGTTCGTATTTAAATGCCCTCGCTTCACAATATATAATTTCATCGGCAGAAAAAACAAGTTCCTTAAAACCTGCTTTTTTCTCCAGCTTAAGTGAGATGCGCTCCACGTCAACCAGGTCGGTGCCGATACCAAATATCATGGTTTCAATTTTTTATTGATCTTCTCTATCTGTTTCTTAATATGATCTTCTTCCGGCTTTGTTGCGATCAGTTTGGTCAATGCCAATTTATAATTTTTTAGGGATTCTGTATAATTCTTTTGTTTGTACAGGTAATCACCTGCTATTACATAGGTATGGTAATAGTTTGGGTTGCTTGCAATTAATGCTGTTGTATTAATATTAAGCCCATCCATGAACTGCTGCTTTATATTTCTGAACACTTCAAAATTTTTATAGCCAGGTGTTAATAAAAAACTATCGGCAGCTATGGATAAGCTGCTGTCGGCGATCTCTTTATTGTCTTTCATCCCCTGCATGGCAAAGATCTTGTTCAGGTCGTAAGCTACGTACTGCCCCAGCTGCCAGGGTGAAGTAGAGACCCAGGCAATTAATTTCTTAGGTTCAAAAACAATAGAATGATGCGCCATTAACTGGTTAATGGCTTTCTCGTTGCCCATACCAATGTTGGCGCCATTCAATCCTTTCTGGTTGCGCAGGATATTGATGGTCTTTTGTACCGTGTTCTTTCCGTTGGAATCTAATAATTCCATCAGCCTTTTATAGCGGTAAGGTGAAGCACTTTCTTTTTCCTGCTCTAAATTCAGTTTGCTTTTTACCAACCCCTTGCTTTGAAAATGATTTGCACAAACGATGAAATCTTTTTGCGGATCGTATACATCAAGCTCACCCGGTGTTTTTTCGATAACCACTGCTTTATTATCTGCTGCCGAAGCCACCAAAAAAGATTCGGAAACGAACATCTTCCTTTTCTTTGCAATGGCGATAGCTTCATTAATATTTTTTGCATATTGCAGTATCTCTCTTGTTACCAAAGAAACCGGCGTGGCCGAACCCGTTGGCAGGTCTGATTTAGCAGCATTGATGGTTACCGAAAGTCCCTGGTCATTCATACCAGACACCGCACCCACAAAACCACCCCAGGTAACGGTCATAAACTTATGCCCTGTTTTAGGTTTAACAAATGCAATGATCTTATCCTCGGCAAATTTATCCCCTGCATAAAAATCAAAATTACGGCCAATGATCATCGTACTGTCCTGCGACAGCCCCCCCCAGGTTCCAAAGGAAGTGCAGCCCACCTGCATCAGGTTTTGCACAGCATGGCCAATATCATGCGCAGCATGGTAATTTAAAATGCGCTGGTAATTGCTGCCCAGGTATTGATAATCCGGCGAGGCGGATCCGGAAACACCATAGATCTCTTCTCTATATTCCTGCGTTATATTATTATCCAGATTGCGGTTAAAAAAACCGATCAGATATTTTAAATAGCTTCTTTGAAATTTCGATGGCACCATCCTCCTAATCTGTTCTGCAAAATGATCTTCCTGTTTTACCACTAATTCCCTGGTAAGTTTACCGTTGATAACGCCCCGTTCAAAACCATCTCCTTCCACATACAATTCATATAGCCCGCTCTGGCTGTGCCGGAACCAGTTATTGTTCAATGTATAAAAGCCATTGCCGTGATCGGTGCGCTGTAACTGCAGGCTGCTTATATCTGCAGGTTTGGGTGGGTTTACTTTTGACACCTGCACCAGGTAAATAGCGCCAATGACCAGGAGGAGTAAAAATCCACCAAGCACATAGCTAACCCGTTTCCAGAATTTTTTTCTTTTAAGCATTCCTGATCTTTTCAATTATACTTTCATTACCCAAAAATGCAACACAGGTTACAAGCCCGCTCATAGATGCTCCCAGCACACCATGTAAATTAAGGTTCTGCCCCGTTAAAAAAAGGTTAGGAATTTTAGTGCGTGGCGATATGAAAGTTTTTAAGGGGTTGCGGTAATCTTTTGCAATACCATACATCGAGCCATCATCAGTACCGATATAATCGCGGTAAGATAAAGGTGTTGAAGTATAGTAGGATTTTATTGCTTTTCTTAATCCCGGGAATTTTTCCCCCACCAGGTCAATCAGCTTTTCTGCCTTTCTTGTCTTAAACGCTTCATAATCTTTTCCCCTGTCAACTTCATTAGAAACAGTATTATAGGTTTGTGCCCATGGCGACACTTCATCAAAATGCATGTATGCAAGAATGGTCATCGATTCCGAATAACCCTCCGCTTTAGAAGAAGAAGCGAAGAACAAGGCATAGGACAGTGGCCAGTTCTCTTCCGTATGATCGGTGGGTTGCCATATATGCCCTTCTTTCTGGTAATAATAATTGTGCCTGGTATGCGGAAAAGTATCTTTCTTAAAAACAATATTCACAATGAAAGAGGATACTGTGTTTTTCAGCGCTTTCACCCTGCTACGGTAAGCTGGTTTAATAAGATCCGTTTCTGTCATTTGCAGCGTTTGCACCGGGTGCATATTGCTGATAAAGCTGTTTGCGTATACATGTGACCCATCTGCAAGTTCAACCGAACTTACTTTTCCCCGTCCGAACGGGTCATCCGGGCGGGCATTTTCCACAACGAGGCGTTTTACTTCTGTATTGCGGTGTATTTCACCTCCGTGCTTACGGATGTTCTGTACCATGTATTTAGTGATATTTGACCCGCCATCAATACATTTCCACGAACTTTCAATATAACTGTTGAGTATCATGGCGTGCACATACAGTGGTGTTTTATGGCCCTGCAAAACGTACAACATATTATTGCCCACCAGTACTGCCTGCAATTTTTTATCGGCCGTAATGGATTCAATGAATTGCTGCAGGTCGATCTCCAGCACTGATGTCTTTTCATTTACATCACCACCGGAACGCAAATTATATAGCGGAAACTTGCTGCATACTTCTTTTATCTTATCGCAGTATGACCGCAGTGCTTTTTCTTCATTGGGAAAATCTTTTAGGAGCTGTTGTATGAAATTTTCGTATCCCTGTGCATACACGTACTCTTTGGGGTCGTTCTCTATAATTATCTTATCAAACACTTCTTCGTCCATTTTCTGGAGTTTCAGCCTGCCTATCAATCCCAGGTATTTGAAGATCTGGAAAAGGTTCTGGCCTTCAGAAAGTCCACCGAGGTAATGAACGCCGGAATCAAATATCACCCGGTCTCTTACATAGGTTTGCAGACTTCCGCCCGCCTGTTTATTTTTTTCCAGCACACAAACCTTGTAGCCCTCCCGGCTGAGTATATCAGCACAAACAAGGCCTCCCATTCCGGAGCCGATGATCACTATATCGTAATGTGCTTTCAATTTTGATTAATTTTTTAACAACCCTAGGTTTGGTTTAGAAGTTTAGAAGTTTAGATGGTGTAGGTCCATCCCTAAACTTTCTAAACCTTCTAAACTCCCTAAACCTTTTATCCTAAACTTTCCCCGTCAATATAAATATCGTATTAGATGTAACTCTTGAATCTGCTATTTCTTTGACCCGCATATTTTTTGCTGCTGCTAATGTCCTTATCATTTTACCAGATAAAAAACTTAACCCTGTTTTCTTCGTTTTATTAAAATTAAAAACTTTGGTAGAGAAGAACTCTGTAAGCTTTGTCTTTTTATGCAATGCTGCTTTATCACTGTCTCCATCCCTGATGATGATCATACCCCCACTGTTTAAACTGCTGATGCATTTTTCAATTACAGCTTCCTGATCTGCCAACTGCAGGTAATGCAGTATATCGGCCATTATGATCGCATCATATTTTTCAAAATCAAAACCCACCACATCACTATGTACAAAATTAACTGTATTGGTTTTGCTGAAGCAATGATTGGCCGTATCAATTTTTTCCGCATCATAATCTATTCCTGTAATATGTAGGCCCGGCGATACAAAAGATAACATATAAGGCATGAAGCCATAGCCACAGCCGATATCCAGTATCTTTCCCTGCAAAGGCAACAGCTCATGAAATGGCTGGTAATTCTTTTCCAGCTTTGTTTTTATCCGCATATACCATTCCAGCACCGGCCCCTTGTACAGGTAATTATAAATTAATTTTTCACGGAAGTATGCCGGCGTTTCAATTTCACTTCTCAACATTTCAAACTCCGCCCTGAAATAACGGCCCACCAGCCTGGCTCTTTCAGCATAATTGTTCCCATAGCTTTTATCCTGCGGCTTAATGCGTGGCAAAATCTTAACGGTAAGCTGCCCGTCCTTTAAAAGTTGGTCCTGTTTGGTCAATGTATAATTAGTTCCGTGGATCATGATGGGTAGGATATCAACGTTGAGTTTTTCGGCCAGGTAAAAAGCCCCTTTATGAAAGCGCTTGATAACACCGTCTTCTGCACGGGTGCCTTCCGGGAAAATAATTACGGAGTAACCGTTTTTAATTCTTTCTTCCACCAGGCTTATATCTGTTTCGATCTGTTCTGCGGGAAAATAATCAGCCATGCGGATCACTTTACCAAAGAGTGGCGAATTCCAGATGCGGTTATTGGTGAACATGATGAGTTTTGGATGCAGCATGATCAGTGGCAGAATATCCAGCGAGGACTGGTGGTTGGCAATAATCACTGCAGGGGTTTTAAATTTTTCCTGTTGTGGATTGATGATTCGCTTCTTAACATTGAGCATGATGTATACCAGCCTGCGGCTCACCCTTGAAATGATGTGGTGGTATAAGAGTTTACCCCTTTCTTTAATATTGAACAAAGCAAATGTCCAGGCCACGATGGTAAGCGTTACACTCCACCCAATAAAATAAGAAAAGGCGAAGGAGGATTTAATAAAGCCCCAGGCTGTCCAGGGATAGCGATTCTTATTTACCCGGTTCAATATCAATATCGAAAAGAAAAAGGGGATTAACACCTGCGACATAATAGCTACACAAAGAATACCGATGATAGAGATGAGGGCGATGGATTGTAATGCAGGGTGTTTTGCAAAAATTAAAACACCGAGTCCTGCAATAGTGGTAACAGCCGACAGGATGATGGATGATTTAAAAGAGGAAAGATTTTTCTTACCCGTTTTATACTCCTGTAGCAAGCCATCCATAATGAACAAACTATAGTCATCACCCAAACCAAAAATGAGTGCAGAAATGATGATATTGATAATGTTGAACTGGATACCGAACAGGCCCATGATGCCCAGTATCCATACCCAGGTAATGAACATTGGGATGAAGGAAACCAGCGTGAGCTCTATTCTTCCATACATGAGCAGCAATACTGTAAATACCAGCAGGGCTGTCATCCAGGCAATGCTTGAAAAATCTGCCCGAATAATTTCTACAAAACGGCTGCTGAGGTATTGCTTATCAAGCACAGTAACATTAGGTGTACTTTCAAAGGTTTTATAAACTTCCTGTTTTTTTTCCGGAACAGTTTTTACCAGGGTAACTACGGTTGCCTTTCCGGGCTTTTCAGTTATATAATCACTTAAAAAACTGGTGCGAACAGCTGCCATTGCAACCTTATCAACCGGCACATAAGTTTTATTCAGCAGCGTATTAAAATTATCAAATGCCGATGCATTGAATTTTAGTGCTTCGCCTTCCGTTTTTAAAGTTGAGAGCAAGGCCTGCTTTTTTTCTGCCGTCCAGTATCCATTCCATCGCTCAATTCTTTTTTGTTGCAGGCTATCGGAAATGATGAGTGAAGAAACACCGGAATATTTTTTTACTGACTGTTCATCCTGCAGTTTATTAATAGATGCAACGAGTTTTTCATTATTCATCAGTGCTTCGTCCAGTGTTTTGCCCTCGGTTACCAGGTACACCGACTGCAATGCATAATGATTGATCTGATTCAGCTTTTTTTCCGACTCTTTTAATTTGCTGCTCATAAAATTCATATTGTTCAGGTCGGTCTCAAAGCCAACCTTGCCTGCCCAGAAAGCAAAAAAGATGGTGAGTGCAAAAATGGCCAGCACCAGGTATTTATTATACTCCGGCCTTAATGTGGCTGTTTTATCTATCCAGGAAAATCCGGAAGCAGTATGAACAGCTTTTTCTTTTTTCGACCCTATAAAATGCGGCAGAAAGATCAATGAGCAAAGCGATGCGCCGATCAAACTGAATGCAGCAAACAATCCCAGGTCCTTCAGCATTTCAGATTCAACCAACTGTAGGCAGAGAAAACCGCCGATGGTGGTAAAGCTGCCAACGGTCATGGGTATGGCGAGGTCACGGATCAGTTGAGTTATATTCCGGGTATGCCGGTAATGATTAAAAACATGCAGTGAATAATTAACCGCAATGCCCAGCACCACCGATCCTGTACCCAATGCAATAACAGATATGCTTCCTTTAATAAAAAAAATGCAGGCCAAGGAAAGCACGGCGCCGAACAATACTGGGACCAGGATGATAAAAGGCGCTCTTTTTTTACGAAAATATAAACCCAGGAAAACCACGATGAACAGAATGGTAATGCCCTGGGTGAGCAAAGAATCTTTCCGCAATTGCAAGGCATTACCAACAGAAACTGCGGTAGCGCCAAAATAAGATGCAGTTACAATATTGCTTTGCTGGTTCTCTATGATACTATCAAGCCCCTGCAGTAACAATGCATTTTTACCGGTGTTGGCCGGCGGAAAAGCAGGAGTTATAAAAAGCATCAGGTGCTTTCTGTCTTTGGTCAGTATATAATTATCGTAGAGTTCAAAATTCTCATCGTACTGTAACTGCTGTAATTTTTTCAACCCCAAAAAACTGATGCCCACAGGATCCTTACTGATCATATCTTTTAAACCAAAGCCTGCGGGGGAGCTTAGTGTACGTAAATTCTGCTCAAGTGTTTCCTTTACCCTTGCAGGCGTTATCAAAGAATCGATCTGCCGGTAATCTTTTTCTTCGAGGAATACAGGCAGGTATTCATTAATAGTACCAAAGAGCTCCAGGGTCAAATCATCATCCACTTTATAATTGATGCCCTTGATGTAAGGAGCAAGTTTTGCCTGGATCTTTTCTGCAAGCCTGTCTGCATAAGCCACAAGACTGTCGGGGGCTGCAGCAGCGGCTCCAGCTTTTATTGAAACTGTAATTGCAAGCTTATCCATGAATTTAGATTCCTGGAAAACCTGATTCAGTTTTTCTATCTTCTTATCCTTTGGTAAAATTTTAGAGAGGTCTTCTTCAAACCTTAGCTGCATGGCAAACCAGCCTGCCAGTAAAAAAATGATAAGGAAGGTGGCATATAAAGCAGGCCGGCGCTTTTTATAGAACTCATAAATGTGCAGTAATATTTTTTCCATGTACTATTCAGCCTTAGCAACCGCCTGCTTTTTTTCGATCAGTTTTAAAAAAATAAAAGTGAGTATGCCAAATAGGAATGCCGCTACAAGTGCCAGTGTAATGCTCCCGAAAATATATTGCAGCAGGTTTTGTTTAATAGAAGATAAAGTAGTGGTATTGCTGAACCCGATCTGCATTGCACCCGCCCCCATCCAGAAAGTGCCTACTTTATAACTCAAAAAAATAATAAACGGTATCATGGGTGGTATGCTGATATTGGCCGCAACGATCACCAGGGGTTTGTTCAGTTTAAAGATAACAGCCAGGAAAATAGCAATGGCCAATTGAAAACCCCATAGCGGTACGATACCCATGAAAATACCAACAGCAACCGACATGGCTTTTAGCTGGGCCGAATGATGGGGATTGAAGAGGTGTTCATCAAGCAATTTATTCAGCCGCTTTTTACTGGTAAGCGTTAATATAAAATTACGGGGCTTGATGTAAAGAAAACTGATAAGCACCAGGATAGTGTTTAAAATACTGATGCGGAAAAAATCCTTGAAAGGCCTGAAATGCGATACTCTTTCTTCTTTTGGTGCATAATATACGGTTACCGGAACGGAAACTACATCCACTCCTTTCCAGGCCGCTTTCACCAATACCTCAATTTCGAACTCGTATTTGAAAGTGGCAAAGCGCATTTTTTGTAAAGGTTGCAAAGGATAGAGGCGATAACCTGATTGTGTATCGGGACTGGAGATACCGGTTTCTACCTTGAACCAGAAATTAGAGAATTTATTACCGAAACTGCTACCTCCCGGGACCGAGGACTGGTCCATATTTCTTGCACCAATGATAATGGCATTGGGGTAAACTTCCAGGGCTTTGATGAATACGGGCAGGTCTTTTGCAAAATGCTGACCATCCGAGTCGATAGTGATCGCATAGGCATAGCCTTTTTCAACTGCGTATTTAAATGCTTTACGGAGTGCCCAGCCCTTGCCCACGTTATTAACATAACTCACCAGTTGTACGAACGGGTAATTTTTCAGGATCTCCCCGGTATTATCGGTAGAGCCGTCATTCACTACAATAATATTACCGGTGTAACGGGCTACATCTTCTATCACATTCCCCAGGGTAGCTGCATTATTATAAGTAGGAATAATAACACAGGCTTTCAAAACATCAAATCGCTCCCTGGTGGGTTCAAAACCGGTCATTACTATTGCAGTTTGTCGTTAAGTGAAAATAAGCAGTACCAGGGTTAAAATTAAAGCTTATCAAGGAATTGGCAGGCGATAGTTTGGATGAAATGCCTTTTACTTGAAAAATGAGCATTGAGCGTTGATAATTGAATATTTTGTTTAAGGTTTTATCTATACCTGTTCATTTTTATACATCAAGTTAGGGAAGGAAAAATGTTCGATATCCAATGCTCAACATTCAAGGTTTAAGTTGGAAAGCTTAATTCGCATGATTCAAGGAAAAATGTTCAATACCCAATGCTCAACATTCAAGGTTCAAGGTGGAAAGCAATTCGCATGCTTTAATTGAAAATTTAGCATTGAGCATTGATAATTGAATATTTTCTTTAAGGTTTTATTTATGCTTTCCGATCCTGATGCTTTCTATAGAAGGAAAAACCAGCCTATTTCTTCTTCAGCAATAATTTTTCCCTGGTAAATGAAAACCCGGCATCAATAAAAGCCATTAGCTTAACCCAGTTTGCAGCAGGCTCTTTTGCATTGGCATAATACTTATGGTAAGTGATCAGCAGGTTATTGCCTTCCATCTTTGCAGTAGATTCAAAACCGCCGCATTCATTCTTTACGCTTATGTCCAGTTTTTCGATTCCTTCGATCGTATAACCTTCGGGCACCTTAAACATAATATTGTTTTTAAAACTGCGTGCAAAGGGCATAAAAATATCCAGTTTCCTTTCCCGCTGGTCGGCTTTAATCTCCAACTGGCCGCCTACAAACTTGCCGGCTTCCAGGATGTAATTATTGCCGGCTTTTTTTACCCATCCATCCATGCTGAATTCTTCCTCTATCTTCATCGAAGCATTTGTTCCTGCAAAACCGGTCTGCAATATTTTGTATTTCTTCAGCTCTTTTGGCTTATCCTGGTAATCGGAACTGATCTCTTTTTCAAATTTACCCTTTTGTTCTTTTTTAGCCCTGGTCAATGATTGGTCAATATCATCCCAAACTTTAATGTAGGCTTTACTCACTCTGTCCGGCCTTTCCAATGGATTTATTTTCCTGTCCTGCAATTTGGTCTCTGCTTTAATATAGTCTTCCAGTACCAGGGTTGAATTTTGCAGGTCTCTCCTGAAATGGCCCGCAGCAGTTGACCTCCGCCTTATATTGAGTAACTGCATATTGGTACTGTCCATTTCAATGATAAGTTCCTCGGTTTGCCGGTTATCTTCAATAGAAGTTTTAAATGACACTGCATTACCATTTACCTGATCTGCTTTTTCCTGACTCATATCCCTTCCCTTTTTTGTAATGGAATTTTGCTGAATGTACCTGTAGTTCTCGCCCTCGAAAGCTGCCGGCATCTCATTGAAATTATACAGGTTGCTTCCAAAATAATAGAACGCGTATTTTGAACCTGCCCTGGGCACACGCAACATGTAATTAAAATCACCAATGGAAAAAATATCCTTGTAGCTTACTTCAGTGCTGGCACTTATCAAAACCAATTCTGCGTCGGCATCAAATGAAGCATTGATCGCTTTCATTACAATTAAAACCAACTCAAGCTGCTTGATCTTACTCATGTTCTTATGGCAGTCGAAAAAAAGTTCATATCCCGGATTTACAGCAGCTTCCACAAACACTCTCCCGTATTTCTCTGCCCTGAAATGATAATACACAAAGGAAATGATCGAATCCATGTTCTCATCATCAATATCATGTTCTTTGGCATAGGACTTCCATGCCCGCTTAATATCTGATGGTGCCGCTACCTGGGCCAAATAAGGTTTTATCAAATTCACAAACTCATGTTCAACATCACTGGGATTGGTTACTTTTTCAATAGTGCCGTGCTTTGTATAATCGCCCCTGCCATGCATTATATCCGCAAAGGCATATTTAATCCTTACGATGGGTACCTGTCTTGTTTCAGAGGTCCACATTACATTGGTTGCTTTGGGAAGATTGGCAGCTTTTAATTCCATCTGGTTATCGCCATCCACATCTATGATCTTAAAATCAGGCGCACCATTTATTACCTGGTACTGTGCAGCCACTCTTTTATCGAGCAAAACTTTTATACCCAGGTTCAATATCGGGTATTCATCGCCCAATACAAAGGTGAGGTAATCTACATCTTTATCCGTTCTTGCCTGGTCAAAATAGGTAATGTAATAATCAAGTACATCCCCAATAGCAAGGTTGGGGACGGCGATCTTATTTTTTTTTCTACTCTTTGTTTCATCCAGTTTTACAGTGGCCTCATCCACGTTTATTTTTTGCAATGTACCATCTGCCTTGGTAACTCTTATACCCATAAAAGTATAAGTGCGCAATTGCGTTATAGCGCCGCTCTGTTTGCTTTGCAACTGGTTAAAATTTATCTCTGAATATAGATCCAGGGAAACCTGGTCATTAATAAAGATCCGTTCCCTGATCGTTTTTTTTATGGTGCTATGCAATTTACCAACATATAACAGCGATCTTCCCTTGCGTTCGGTATTGGTCTCCACCGTTTGCTTTCTTGCCAATATCACTGCTGATTCATTTTTATATTCAGCCGGTAATTTGTTATCGGCAAAAATAGGATCCTTGTCGCCCCAAACTTCCTGGTCAACCTCTTTGGCCATTTCAATATAGTCGTTATTTTGTGCCATGGCCGGCACTGCGGCCAGGGTAATCATTATGGCAATGAAGATCTGCTTCATGTTTGTATTTTGTTAAGTGATCAGTTAGTTATTTAGTAAAAACAACCTGCTCTTTATACTTGTCTGTTAATTGCTGGATATGTTTATTCCAGAGCCCAAACTCTTTCTTTACCAGGAGCACCTGTTTTAATTTCATCAGTTTATGATACACCAGTTTATCTCCTACCTGTTTATAAGTAAGACTGATGGATAGCATACTGTTATCAAGGTTAAGATTTGCCGGTAAAGTGCCTATCTTATAACCTGCAGGTATGGCGAGTTCTGTTTCCTGATCAAAGAATATTTTATTCGACATCTGCATATTGTGTACACGTTTTCCGGTATCAATTTTAAAATCGTCAAACTCTTTCCTGATGTCAAGATCAAGGTATATTTCATTGCCGAATACAGATGCGCCATTCTTATGAACAACATCGTAACTGATCTGCAGAACACTGTCAACACCGGGAATATCAGATCTCTTTAAATTGCTGATGTTGTAATCCTGGTTATCCTCCGATAAATAATTGATCAATGCTTTTTCAGTATTCTCTTTTTTGGTACCCACCAGTTTATTGATCATATCGCTCCTGGCCTCGCCTTTATAAATATGTTCGGCCCGGCCTTTCAGGTTCTGTCCTTCAATGGTCAAAATTCTTTTTTCCCTATCCCGATTTTGTTCAGAGACTACTCCAGGAATATTTGTGAGGATATATTTATCGCCATCTTCTACCAGTACCTGCCGGCCGGCAATACGCTCGGCATATTGGTTAAAAGCAATATTTGTTTCGGTGCCGTCTAAAAAATAGGTTTTACCATTATAAAGCCAGGCCGCTATCATATGGTTGTGTACGCTCAGTGATGGCGTGCTGAGGTCGTATGGTATATGATTGGTACCGACCCAGCAAAGCCTTGCATCCAGGCCAATGCTTTTAAGTAACCCTTTTAACAAGTTGGCCATTCCTTTGCAATCGCCGTATTTTTTTTGCATTACCTCCGAAGCTTTTGCAGGTTTAAATGCAGCGATCCCATCTTCGTAAGCAATGTACCGGATGTTTTGATGCACCCAGTTAAGCAATGCTTTTACCTTACCGGTTTCATTGTTGATACCGGCGGTGATCTCCTCTGCCTTAGTTTTTAGTGTAGCAGCATCGTCCTGTACATCCTTAATGATGTTATAACACCACTTGTACTGTTCGGCTATGGTCTTAAAATAGGTTTGCTGACCCCTATTGGTGCTGGCTTCTTTAGAAAGGACCAATATATGAGGATAGTTGAAAGCAATGCCCTGGGCATAAGGCTCATTTTTAAATGCAGGCAGGTTCTTCATGGTGTAGGTATGAATATCTGCATCCAGTTTACTGTCGTAGGTAGTTGTTTTTTTGATATTGTTGCCGGCAAAATTATAATCCTTCAATTCGCATTTCATCCAGCGTGGTACTATGAACTCTACCTGTTTGTTCTGCACCAAATATTCTTCCGAAAGAAATACTTTGGTAAAATAGCGGGGGTCTTTATGGGTTTTTCTCAGGGTAACTTTTGCAGGTACCATGCTTTCTTCAAAAGGTATTTGGAAATGACATATCCTGGCATCGGAATAAAAAATGCCTTTGATAGAATAATAATCATATCGTATCTCTACGCCCCGGTAGCCCCTGTTCTTTACACTTACTTCCACTTCATCGATCGTTTCCTTGTCATTATACATTTCGGTGTATGTGATGCTTGTCCGGGTTTTTAAATTTCTAAACTCGGTTGTATACTGCTCTTTTATCAGAACAGGATCATCACCCTTGTCCTGCTTGAATAAAAAACTTTGCGTTTTGTTCTCGATAACAATATTGCCGTCTTCATCCTGCTGGGCAAAAGCGGCACTGGTAAAAAGGAAAGACAATAGAAGGGGTAACAGTTTATTCCTGAGGAGTTTGGAATTTTTAGGCATAAAAGGGTTTAAAATAAACTATACGGAATAGCCGCCTAATTTATTGCATGTAATATAGGAATACGCTCATTTAATTTTGAAAATTTAACAAAAAACCGCGGTGACGCCGGTTTACACTGTCTTACTTACTTTATTTTCAAAGCGCTTCTTTTTAATAGCTATTCTTTGCTGTATCCAGTCGGGCCATTGGCTGCGGTCTTCGGCATCGTAAATGCGAAGGTCCTGTGTACCATCAATCTGCAAAAGATCTTCTTCAGTGCAACCCAAAATTTGGGCTGCTGTTTTAACGCCTGAGTAACTGGAACCGGCAACCCCGTGGCTCATAATGCTGGCACCGCACAAATACAGGTTCTCTATCTCGCTTTTGGCACTGTATGAAAAAGGCCCGGTTTGCCAGAAACCTTTTTCGGTACCATAAACATTCCCCTTGGTTGATTTAATATAATGCTCATTGGTAATAGGTGTGCCCAGTTCAATATGGGTTATATGCTTATATATATCTGGCAGGATCCTTTTAAAAGTATTCATTAATTTCTCTATAAGCCTTTGTTTAACGGCTTCGTACTGGGTTTCATTTCCATCCTGGGTGCATGCTTTAAAACTATCGTAGTCAATAAAGGTAACTGCCTCAATAGTATGTTGCCTGCCATCGTAGCTCATCGGATCCTTTAAGGAAGAGCAACTGATGAACAGTGATTCAAATTCATCTTTCTCTAAAATAGAAATTTCAGTAAGGTCCTTATAGATCTCGTCCATGCCTTTATCATGCATGAACCAGATATTACCCGAGTCAATACCGGCATCCAGTACATCCATATCCACAGAAATAAAGAACATCAGCGAGGTTACCGAGTACCTGGTGGCTTCCAGTTTTTTACGCAGCTTACCAGATATATTCTCATTGCCTACCAGTTTATAGGTAGCCGCAGGATCGGTATTGGATATCACCTGTGCGGCTTTGATGATCTCGCCGTTCTGGAGTTCAACACCCACCGTCTTTTTTTTCTTCCCGCCTTCTACCAATATTTTTTTTACGGCCAGGCCGGTTTTGATTTCGCCACCATATTTTTTGATGGCATTAGTCATGGCTTTTACAATGGCAGCGCCACCACCCATAGGATAAAAGCCGCCATTGAAATAATGCGTCATTAAAGCGCAATGCAGTGGAAAGCTTGCTTTAAAAGGAGGCAGTCCATGATCACCGCATTGGATATTGAGCACCTGTTTAAGCAATGGGTCTTTTATATGCCAGTCGATGACCCGCTTTAAGCTGAATAGCCCGTACTTGCCCAGGTCACGGGTACGGTAAGGTATGGTTATATTATCCCAGAAACCATTCATCTTTGGAATAAGGAATAACTGGTCACTTACTTTCTGTACAAGATCCAGGTATTTTTCAATGCCCTTTCTTTCCCCCGGAAATACCTGTGCAAGGGATTCTTTTAAATTTTCAACGCCTGCAGGCATATCAATGCGGCTGTCGCCGATCCAGCAGTGTTCATATGCATTTGCATTCATCCTGAAAAAAACAAGTTCATTGGCAATGCCCAGCCCCTCATATAAATGGCTGCTTGATTCACCCTTGTCCATGCCTCCTATATAATGTACACCCGGGCTGAAGCGGTGGCCATTGATATAAAAGCTATGACACCAGCCCCCTGGAACATAATGCTGTTCTATTACTGCAACTTTTTTTCCTGCACGGGCCAGGCATAATGCTGCTGATAAACCACCTGCTCCTGACCCTATGATAATAGTATCAAATTCTTTCATGTAAAGGCCTGTTTATTGGTTTATTGCTTAAAAAAAGGAGTTAAGGGCCCTTTAACAAATCTACGCTAAACTTTTATATTCAACAGGTAATTGAATTAGTATCAATGATTTAAATTATATCAACTGATGATTTTTTTCCACGATAAATTAAATGGCATGGTTTTGGAATTCAGGCAAACCAGATATCAAACAATCCTAAAAATATTTTTCAATTTTAAAATCTAATATTATGTCAGAAACAAACTTCCCATCGCCTTCTGCAAAGCCAACAACCACAAAGAACCACAATTATAAGAATGCTATTATTGGTGTTCTTGCCGCAGGCCTTGTAGCCGTTTCAGGTTATTTAATTTATGCCAAGAATGATGACGGAAAGACCATTCAGCAAAAAGAAACACAGATCGCAACAGTAACTTCTGAAAAAAGTGATGTACAGGCAAGCTTCGATGCATCCCTTGCCAGGCTTGATTCTTTATCAACTGTAAATACCGGTTTAGAAAGCCAGTTAACAGCCAAGAATGCAGAGATCGATAAAACAAAAGCAGAGATCCGCACCATTTTAAACAAAAAGAATGCAACTTCGGCTGAGCTTAGCCGTGCTAAAACTTTGATCGCTTCATTGAATAATAAGATCACGACAATGGAAGCTGATATTGCTCAATTAAAGCAGGACAACCAATTGCTTACAAACGACAATGTTGTTTTAAAGCAGGAGAAAGAAGTGTTGACACAGAACCTTACTGCAACAACTTATGTAAAGGATAGCCTTGTTCAAAAAGTTGATGTGGCTTCTACTTTAAATGCAAGTAATATTGTTATTACGCCGATCAATGTAAAGAACTCAGGAAAAGAAAAAGTATCAACTACAGCAAAGCGTGTTGATAAGCTGCTGGTAAGTTTTGATGTTGACAACAGGATCATCCAGAATGGAACAACTGATGTATATGTATTGGTACTTGGCCCTGATGGCAAGCCGATCTCTACATCAAGCGAAACTTTTACAACAAGAACTGATGGTCCTTTAACTTATACAGCAAAGGTACCTGTTGACCTTGAAACAGCTAAAAGGAAGAATGTAGAATTTGCATTCTCACCTGGAAGTAGTTTTGTTCAGGGTAACTACACTATCCAGATTTATCAAAATGGTTTTTTGATCGGGCAGGGTACACGTGAATTAAAGAAAGGTGGTTTATTCAGTTAATATCCAATATTAGTTTAATCCAATATTCTTCAAGAATCTGATTACAGTCAACTGTAATTTTAAAAAGCTACCGGAATTTATTTCTGGTAGCTTTTTCTTTTAGTTTTAATTATGTCGCAATTCGTGTCCTCACGGACCAGGCTTAAACGCAAAGTGCAATACCCCACCATATTTCTTGTTCTCTCTAACATAGAATTATCATTGCTGCGCAGCTTTTATTGTTCTTTTGTCTTGATACAAAAGAACCAAAAAATCAAGGTAAACCCGATGGCTCCGCCTCCCGCCTTGGGCGGGACCAAGCCCACGCCACTGTACCTGTATGCTCTTCAATAAATCAGTAGGTAATAAATATCATTCATAAGACTGAATATAGATTGTCAACCCTCATTCTCCAATAAGGGTGGTAGCACAACTTATAACAAAAGTAAAATGGAGAGCAACCATGGTCGCTGTTTCTTTAATTAAAAATAAGGGTGGGTATCCGTCAAACTAAAAACTGTCTGCGAACTATATAAAGGTGGGCGTCTAAGAGTAGAATTACCAATGCTGAATTTACAGTAGTACAACCGATGCACAAGCTGGTTCCGGTCCCGATAGCTATCGGGAGGGTGTAATCCCTGCCCGTCCGGCAGGCGGGGTTTGGCGGGCTCTTTTTATTGTTCTTTTTTGGAGAAGCAAAAAAGAACAATAAAAAATAAGCAAGCTGCAACAACTAGCATTCTAGTCTGTATTACACAAAAAGTAATTCAATCATTTAAGTCATCTCTTTTTTCTTTTACATCAGTTTTATTATTCCCTACATTTGCATCTTTTAATCATGCAGAGAAATATCAAAACTATTGCCATTATTGGCGGCGGGCCTTCTGGCTGTGCGCTCGCTACTTTACTGAAAAGGAAAGGTTTTACCGTTGCCGTTTTTTATTTAGAGAAAAGGCCCGAGATCATTGTAGGCGAATCGTTGGTTCCGGCCATCATTCCGATGCTCCGTGAACTGGGGGTTGAGGATGAAGTGAAATCCTTCAGCACTTATAAACCTGGTGCATCTGTATGGGTTAATAAAGATGAAGAAGCATCTTCGCCCTTTAGTTTTGGCGGTGGTGGACTGCCACCATATGCATACAATGTACCCCGTACTAAATTCGACAAGACCATATTTGACCTGGCTGTAAGGGAAGGGGTTACTTTCTTTAAGCAGGTAGCTAAAATTGAAAAGACCGGCAATGGTGATGAGCTTAAATTAGGTGATGATACTATTGCTGCTATCGGTGATTTCTTTAAAGGACAGCCCGACCTGATCGTTGATGCCAGTGGCCGCAGCCGTAACATTTCCAGGTTACTGGATATACCAACCAGGGCTGGCTCCCGGAAAGATATAGCCGTTTTTTCCCACCTACAGGGGGCAGACAAAATAGAGCCTTATAATATACATCTGCATAGATTGGAAAAAGGCTGGTCCTGGAGAATACCATTACCGGACAGGATCTCAGTGGGCATAGTGATCGACCCGGAACATTTAAAAAAGTTCGGGGCTACTACGGAAGAGCAATACGATAATTATTTAAAAGCCGATGATATTTTACAAAAATTCACCGCCAATGCTACCCGGGCCACCGGCGTGATGCAGTATAACAATTACCAGCTTATCTCTAAAAAAATGTATGGTAGCAACTGGCTGCTCACCGGTGATGCCGGCGGTTTCCTGGATCCTATCTTTTCTTCAGGTTTGTTCCTCGCCATCAAGGGTGCATTTGGTGCTGCCGAAGCCATAAGCATAGGTACTGATTCTGCTTTTAAAAAATACCAGAAACAGCAGTTGTACGAGTTACAGATCTGGCAAAAGTTGGTGGATACCTGGTATAGCGGCCGTCTTTTTACTTTATTCAAAGTGGGCCAGGACCGATTGGATACTGCATTTGGAAAATTTATTGGCCCGCATATGCAGCGTCACCTCACCCGCATCTTCAGCGGTGAAGCAGTGTACAGGACATACAGCCGTCTTTTCCTCAACTTCGTAATGGGCCCAATGCTCGACCTGATGAAGGTAGGCGGGTTGCATAAAAGGAATGTGAAGGATCTTGAGATTAAATAGGATTAATTAAGAATTAAAAATTAGGAATTAAGAATTTTTCCGGATGTTACCTTATAATGAATAGCCTGAAGCTTGGGATTTAAGGATTTCTTCAAGGTACTTGGTTTCAAATAAAATAGCTGAAAGCCTCAGATCCAGGGAATTTTTATTTTTTAATTCTTCATTTTTAATTTCCCTCGATAAATTTCCATCAAAAAAAGTCATCCAATTCCTCCCGTTCTGCCTCAAATCATATCATTTATCCTTCTCATCCACCAATCTTACCAATTTATAAAAATATTTTTATCCCCTGTAATTTATATAACTCATTGACTGTTAAATATTTAAATGCTAAAAAGTACAATAACAACACCCACTACTAAAAAATAAATGGTACTTTGTTTTGCATAGTACTAATATTTCCTTATCTTCGTGTTATCAAAAGCGAAGCGCTTAAAACACTAAAAAATAATAAACTAATAAAAACAAAGTCATGAAAAAGCAAACTAACAATTTCAGCCCTTTAACAAAAGTTGAAACTGAAAAATTAACTACCCTGGTAAACGAGACCATAGCCGTTGAATTCATCCAGCCCAAGTCGTTCAGCCCAGCAGATCTGTGGAATATTCAGCGCAGGAGCAGAACAATGACCCAGAGAAGGTATTACGCATAAGCCGTTGGTATAAAAAGTATAGCCACCAGATTACCACGCTCATTGCAACCCCCAAAAGTTTCGAATAATATCGAAACTTTTTTTGTTCGGTCTATAACGTATAAATAATTGGCCAATTATATCCTTTTATTTTTTTACAAAAGCTAAAAAGCCCTATTTTTGCCTCCCGTTTTAAACGGACACTCCTCCTTAGCTCAGTTGGTTAGAGCATCTGACTGTTAATCAGAGGGTCGCCCGTTCAAGTCGGGCAGGGGGAGC
>JBKJMZ010000065.1:0-10468 GCA_046596255.1 Ferruginibacter sp.
CCCACGGCGCTGCGGACAACTGTCCAAAGCCCTTGATTTGCTTTTCGCTTTAATTACTTCTCTTCCTTTTCTTACTAATTGCTGTATTGTAGGCATTATGTACTTTTAATTTTCGGAGGGCAAAGGTAAGGGAAAATTTCAGATTTTAGATTTTAGATGTAAGATTTTTTCACGCTCTTAAAAAAAAACAGTTTTTAGTATTAAAAAGGAAAATTAAAGTCCATAAATTCTTTTTTCAAGTATTAAAAGGCAGCCCAAATCTAAAATCGTCAATCTAAAATCCTAAATTTTTTGCATCCAGCCATGGGTATCAGGCTCTTTACCATAACGTATCGCATTCAAACGGTTCTTTACTGAAGGAGCTGTTTTCCAGCTATCTACATCAAATTCCATTACATAATCTTTATACCGCAATTCCTTAATGAGTGAAATAGTGGCGGCGGTGCCGGTGCCAAACACCTCCTTTAAACGGCCTGTCTTATGGGCTTCGATGATCTCATCTATATTTAAAGGCCGCTCCTCCACTTCCAGGCCCATATCTTTTAAAACAGTAATAACACTATCACGAGTTACGCCTGCCAATATAGTACCTGTATCCAGTGCCGGGGTTATTGCTTTATTGTCAATGATAAAGAAAACGTTCATGGTTCCACATTCCTGTACGTATTTATGTTCAAAAGCATCTGTCCATAAAACCTGGTCGTAACCTTTCTTTTTAGCCTCGGCAGTTGCATACATAGCCGCTCCGTAATTACCGGCAGCTTTTGCATAACCCACACCACCCGGCACAGCCCTTACATAATGCTCTTCTACGTAAATGCGCATGGGCATGTTGTAATAGGGACCTGTAGGACTCAGGATGATCATGAACTTATACTTTTCGCTGGGCCTTACGCCTATCATATGATCGCTGCTGAACATAAAAGGGCGGATATAGAGAGAATGGTCTTCCTGCCTGGGTATCCAGTTCTTATCAAGTGCGATAAGCATACGCATGCCTTCCATAAAAAGCTCTTCAGGTACTTGTGGCATCTGCATTCTTTCGGCCGACTGGTTAAATCTTTTAAAATTATCCAGCGGGCGAAAAATAAACGCTTCGCCATCTGCATTTTTGTAAGCTTTTATACCTTCAAAAATTGACTGGCCATAATGGATTGCTGCCAGGGATGGGTCTAATAATAAGGGTTGGTAAGGTTTAATTTCGGCATTTTTCCATTCGCCATCTTCATAATCCACTTCCAGCATATGATCTGTGAAGTATTTGCCAAAGGGTATGTTCTCGAGGTTTATATCATTTAGTTTACTCCGTTCTACCTTGGTAATATTAATATTTCCAGCTGCAATCATATTCGTTAATTTTACGGCAAAGAAACGAAAAAAGAAAGAGTTTTAAATTTAGTTTTGATGAGTTTAGATAATATTCAGCTTAGCCCTGCCTTAGTGGAGAGTTTATATAGTAAATCATTATATGAATTAAAAACGGCGCAACCTGTACCCGCTGATATTCAAAAAAGCGGTATAAATTTTTTGGGTAGTAATGAAAAGAAAATAGTATTACTGGTTAGTTCGGATGAAGCCATCTACTTACCCGATGAAGAACTTAATTTTTTACTGGGCATCTTAACAGCCTGCAAGCTAACTATGGCAGATATTGCTTTGATCAATGTATCAACGAACCCGAATGTAATATATACCCACCTGGCTAACCAATTAAATGCCGAAAAGATATTCCTGTTTGGGTTAAAAAATGAAATACTTGAATTACCATTAACATTCCCACAATATCAAATTCAGAAATACAGTAACCAGGTTTACCTTTCAGCCGCTTCGTTATCAGTCTTACAGAAAGATAAAGCCGAGAAGCTGAAATTATGGAACTGCCTGAAAACGGTTTTCGAACTATAATAAATTAAACCCGGAATGAACAACATCATATTTGCAACAAATAATCAAAATAAGGTAGAAGAAGTAAGAGCAGTACTTGGCGGCAGTTTTAATATCCTTACTTTAAAAGAGGCCGGCATTTTAATTGATATTCCTGAACCTCATGATACACTGGAAGCAAATGCTACGGAGAAATCAGGAACGATCTTTAATCTTACACAAAAAAATTGCTTTAGTGAAGACACAGGCCTGGAAGTAGATGCATTGAATGGTGAGCCGGGCGTAAAAAGCGCCAGGTATGCGGGTGAAAGCCGGAATTTTGATGATAATATTGAGAAACTTTTAAGTAATCTTAATGGAGTAAATAACAGGTCTGCCCGTTTTAGAACAGTGATCTCCTTAATGCTTAACGGGGAAGAATATTTTTTTGAAGGCATTTGTCCTGGCCAGATAATCGATGTTCGTAAAGGCAATAATGGTTTTGGATACGACCCGGTTTTTGTACCCGATGGAACTGATAAAACTTTTGCAGAAATGACAATGGAAGAAAAGAATAGATTCAGTCACCGCAAAAAAGCAATGGAAAAATTAATACAATTCTTAAACAACAAGCATGGCCAGAATTAAGATTGATATCCCTGAACATATCATTGGTTCATTCCGCGTTCCTGTCCGTATTACTGATATTAATTATGGCAATCATGTGGGAAATGATGCGTTTGTATGCATCATACATGAAGCCAGGATGCAATGGCTTAAGCAATATGATTATACAGAACTGAAGATCGAAGGCCTTGGCCTGATCATGAGTGACCTTGTAGTAGAATTTAAGAATGAATCCTTTTACGGGGACCTGATTGAAGTAAAGCTGGGTGTTGGAGAAATATCAAGGGCCGGCTTTGATCTGTATTACCAGCTTTTTGCAATAAGAAATGAGGAGCCGGTTTTATTGGCCAATGCCAAAACCGGTATGATCTGTTATGATTATGCTGCAAAAAAAGTGGCTGGGATACCGGCACAGTTAAAAGTTATCCTGGGTAAATGATCCTTATTCTTCATTCCATATTCGCCAGTTCTCATCAGCCTGGATGATCAGCATTTCAAATCCATTCTCTGTTGTTGCTCCCTGTTCTTCCCCCTTTTGCAGGAATAAAGTTTTTTCCGGCTTATAAACCAGGTCGTACAAATAATGATCAGGCGTTAAAAAAATATAAGGAATTTCAGGACAGGTATCTTCCTCAGGAGACATCCCTACAGGTGTTGCATTGATTATGATCCTGTGCTCTGCTAAAATTGTCTTTGAAAGCTGGTGGTATGTTATGAAACCTGGCAGATCATTTTCTTTCCTGGTCACGATCAGAAAATCAATTCCAAGATTTTTTAAAACATATTGCACAGCTTTGGAAGCCCCACCAGTTCCAAGCACCAATGCTTTTGTATGACCAGGCTTTAACTTTTTCACAAAAGATCTTTCAAAGCCGGTGATATCTGTATTAAAAGCAGTCAATTCATTTCCCCTGATGCGGATACAGTTTGAAGCACCGATCTCTTTTACTTCGTTGGATAAAACAGTAACATATTTAAGCACCTGTTCTTTGTAAGGTATGGTTACGCTTAATCCTTTGAGCAAGGGCTGTTGCTTTAATAATTCCGGGAATGTTGTAATAGATTGTAAAGGAAAAGTTTCATACACAGAGTCAGCTATTCCTTCCCTTTCAATCTTCTCAGTAAAATATTGCCTGGAGAAGGAATGCGTTAAGGGATATCCTATAATGCCATAAACCGGCATTATACTGTTTCTTTATTCAGGTATAAATGGAATGTATCTCCACGAAGGCCAATGCGCATTGCTTCCAAAGGAATAACTTCATTAGGCGCAATATTGCCAAGATTTACATTACAGCCTATCAGTTCTAAAAAGTAAAGCTGCTGGGCTTTTTGCGGTGCTTCCCAGATGATCTTTTCTTCAGGTATCTGGGTAAGTATCTCCTGTACCAATCCTTCCCTTACTTCACCGGTCCCCCTGTAAATACCTACATTACCCGCTTCCCTTGCTTCTGCGATTACAAATGTAGAGCCTGCTTCAAGTTCGGCCTTCATTAACTCTATCCATTTGTATGGGGGAATGATATGGGTCGCATCCTTGCTACCAACCTCACTTAACACTACTCCGTGCTTGGTAAGTTTTTCAATATAGCCACATTTTTCAGCATGAGGGATGTCAATTGAACCGTCACTAACTTCCATATAACTCACTCCGAATTCCTTGCAAACATTGATATAATCCTCAAACTGGTTACGGATCAAAAATGCTTCGAAGAGCGTGCCGCCCAGATAGATAGGCATATCAAATGAACGGTAAACTTCAAGCTTATCTTTTAGGTTAGGCGTTACATAAGAAGTACCAAAACCAAGCTTAACAACGTCTACATGCGGATGAGCGGCATTCATGAAATTACGGGCTTCTTCAACACTGAGACCCTTATCCATTACCATGGTAATTCCATGCCCGCGTGGTTTACTATTGCGTTCCGGTATTTGAGAAAGATTAAAATTCATCCTTAATTATTTAATGGGTGCAAAGATAACCCTTGCACTTTAAAAAGATTTGTAAAATGAGATAATTTAAAGGGAGTTCCTTTTTTTATACCTGGCTATCACATCTACTACCTGTTGCACCTGTAGTATGGCAGGGTTTATTTCGATGAATTTTTTTACAAGCTTAGGATTACGGCTCATCCCCGTTTCCAAATTCAAGAGCGCTTCTTTTGATCTGCCCATGGCATATAAAACCGCACTTTTATAAAAAAGAAAAATGGGTTTGCCATCGGTTTGCTCAAATGCAAAGCCGGCATATTCCAAAGCTTCTTCCATCATTTCGGCTTTGTAAAGACATTTTAATAATTCTATCCAGCCGTTTATGTTCTTGGGCCTTACTCTTACAACATTACCAAAATAAGTGATCGCATCATCCAGTTTATCCAGTTCCATATAGCACTGGCCCATGGCAAGATTGTATTCGGGCTGCATCCGGTGGATGCGCATTGCAATTTCCAGGTTCTTTATTGCACTATCCCAGGTACCTTCATTCATGTAGGTACAGGCAATTTTGTAATTTAAATGAGAATCTTCATTGTTCAAATGGCTGGCCTTCCGGTAATTAAAACGAGCCTGGGCATAGTTACCCATTTTGTCATAGCAATGCCCGATCGCTTCATAAATTACATCTTCGGGGCGGGCCAGTTCCAGCACTCTCTCCAAAACTTCAACGGCATCCTTATACCTGCGCAATCTTATATAGGCATCCCCCATATTACGCAGTGCAAAATCAAATTTCTCATCAATAGCAATTGCGTATTGATAAGCATCAATGGCTTTTTCATATAATTTCAAACCCTGGTAGGCTGCAGCCAGGTTGAACCAGGCCAGCTCATTAAAGGGGAATTGGTCTATGATCTTTTGATGCAGCCTGATACCTTCCTCATTTCTGCCTGTAAAATCGGTCCAGAAACAAATTTTATACAAGGCCTCCTCATTGTTGGGCTCCTGCTCAAGGATCATTTCTAAACAATCGAAAACCTTTTCAAAGTTCTCATAATCATCATAAACATCTGCGAGTTCAAACAGCAGGTCCAGTTTTTCTTCCCCCTCAAAATCATTGATAGCGGCTTCCAGAATGGTAGCAGCTTTTTCCTGCATATCTAAAGCCAGGTAGGCATCGGTCTTTAAAATATATAAGTTGGTATCCTTGCTGTCCAGCAATTCGGCCTGTTCCAGCACAAATAAGGCTTCTTTATAATGTCTGAGGGCAATTAATATGTCTGCTTTCTTTAAAAGGAGCATAGCCGAATAGGGATATTGTTCACTCCCGTACTCAGCAGCTTCCAGAGCCAGGTTTAACTGCTCTTTTTCATCATAATGATCAATAATACGTTCAAATGAATCTTCTTCGATAAATGAGTTGGATTTGCCTGCTTTGAGGTTCTCAAATTGCTGGAGTAATTCTTTTAGCTCTTCTCTGTCCTGGCGGTAAGGATGTTTACTCATTGGCTGTAGGATATTGTAAATTAAGAACTTTTAAAGAAATAATCAACTTTTAGTAACAATATTTAAATTTAAACGTTAAAGGAATGTAAAAAGTTTTGATGAATGGTATTAGAATACCAAATAAATTTCAATATATTTGTTTAAATAATATTAACTAATGATGAAAAAAGCCAAATTGATACTGGTAGTTCTTATGCTCAGCGGCATAGGTTTTAGTGCCATGGCTGATAAAGGCATTGGAAAGAAGAGTAAAGTCAAAGCAAAGCTAAACATCGCTACTACAAATTCATTGCGTAATTCTATTTCCCCGAACCTAAAAACAGGTTTAAAATATACAGGTAGTTTATTGGTTAATCAACAAACTACGGGTAAATCATATTTTAGCACTTCATTACTTACTTATCAAAAAGGAAATACTGTTTATATCATACCACAAAAACAAGTCTTTCTGGTTCCTGAAATGAAACCCGGTTATACCGGAATGAAACTCATAATTAAACCTCATTAATAAAGCTTAAATTTTTTGAGCTTTTTTTATGTGCTTTAATTCCCTTTCTTTAAATTTTGATTCTCTTCGTATGTCATCACCCTGTAGCCCGACGTAGGGAAATCAAACAAGGAAACTTGAACAGGATCATAATTTATTTTAGCAATTGTATATTTAAATCTCATTTTACCTGATTCTATTTCATATTGAACCGGTAAGCCAGGTAAACTTACAAATGTTGCGTCATAGGATTTATTAGCAGGAACAAGGTCGGGTGAATAGTATACCACAAAGTTTTTTCCATCAGCCATTTTAGCTATTGCCTTCCTCGTATTGTAACCGGCTATATTCTTGTACTCATTGGTAAGTTCAAAACTAATATTGCTATACATTTTATTTTTCGCTTTCCAATTTTCTTTATTCAATGTTATCATTAAACGTTGACCGCTGAATTCTTTTAAGATCACAGCATTATCTGTTTTTGAATTATAGATAGTGATCTCCTTCCCTAATGAGCTTAACATATCCACCCTGCTGTTATTTCCCTTTAAGTAAATGATAGTACTGGCACCTTTTAAGGGCTCATCTTTACTACCTGTATAAATTTCCATATCATACGTTATAGCGGCTTCAGCTATACTACGTTGGCCAATTAATGACAGGCTAATCCCAAGAACAGTAATGACAAGTAAAAATCGTCGTATTTTTTTCATTCTGATTTTAATTACTTAAAGATAATAAATCCCGTGCCAAGATCATTCTTAAGTAAAACAAAAAAACCTGCAAGCCTTAAAAGCGCCTGCAGGTTATGATTTCCTTAACAGTTTATAAATTTATTTACCTTTTTTCTTAAGTTCCTGTAATTTTTTGTTGCTCTCCTGCATTGCCATCATACGCTCCTGGAACTTACTTTGTTTAACCGGTTTCTTCCGGTTCTCTTCAATTTGTGCCAGTATCTTCTCATGGTTAATAATATACTTCTGAATGATGATCTGAAGGATAAGTGTTATAGTATTTGAGACCGTATAATACCAGGTTAAAGCGGCTGGCAGGTTATTGAAAACACCCAACAATAAAACAGGGAAAATATAAGGCATGTATTTCATTACAGGGTTGCTGTTATCCTGCATAGTACTCATGCTATAAACGGAAATAACCAAACTGGTAAGCGTGGCTGTGATTGTAAACAAACTGACATGATCTCCATAAAATGGAATAGAGAATGGCAAGGTTGCAATTGAATCATATGCTGCCAGGTCCTTAGCCCACAAGAAATTTTCTCCCCTTAAAGATATGTTGGATTGAAAGAAATAATACAGCGACATAAAGATAGGGATCTGCAGCAATGCAGGTAAGCAACCGCCCAAAGGGCTTACGCCTGCTGATTTCCAGAGTTTCATCTGGTCCATGCTAAAAGCCTGCTTATCGTCACCATGTTTTTCTTTTAACCGGTCAATTTCAGGTTTAAGCGCCTTCATTTTAGCACCGCTTAAATAACTCTTATATAAAATAGGAGAGGTAACCAGGCGTATTAAAAGGGTAAGTAATAAAATAACCATCCCCATACTTGCAATATGATTTCTTAAAAAATCAAAAACAGGTAATAAAAAATGCCGGTTGATATATTTCACAAAAGCAAAAACACCGCTACCATATGGTACAATATTTTCCATTTTGTTACCCGCTTCACTTAAAATAGTATAATCGCTGGGACCGTAATATAACTGTAAAGGGATAGTAGCTACCGATCCGGGCGGCAATGTTATATTTAAGTTTGCTGTAGTTTGTGAAATGATCTGCATTGAATCGTCAGGCACAATCCATTTTACCAGCCCTGTTTGAAATTTATTTTTTGCAGCCAGTGCCGAAATAAAAAATTGTTGCTTAACAGCAAACCATTCCAGTTCTTTAAATTTCATATCATCCCCGGAACCAACATACTCAAAATCATAATCCCCGTTCTCAAGATAACTTACATGTGTTTGCTGTCTTTCGTACTCAATATCGCTTTCCAGCTGAGGTGTTTCAACCTCCCATAACAGGCTTAGTGTATTTTGAGTAACTAATTTATCAGCGCCTGCCATAGAGATATTAAAATCAACCAGGTAACTGCCCGGTTTAATGCTGTATTGATGTATGATCTCTTTACCTGTTGTGTCCTTTAAAACATAGGAGATATTTTGGGATTTATCCGGGTTCGTGATCTTCTGCCCACTTACAAAGGATATTTCCCCCGTTTGTCTCACATCATTATTAATAACATTTATCGGATATGATAATTTATTGAATTTTCCGCTTACTAATACAAGCGGCTTACCGTCATGCGTTTTGAAGTTCTTTAATTCAACAGTTTTAGGTTGGCCACCCTTATTGGTAAAAGTTATTTTCAGGAGGTCATTTTCCAGTGTTTCCAATTGCTCTTCTTTTGAAGAATCAGTAATAAATACAGCCGGTAACTGTTGCTTTGCCGAAAGTAAAGAATCCATCTTTAAGGAATCTTTTTGCACCACTACAGGATCTGCTTTTGGTTTTGCTGCTATTAAGGAATCTTCAACACGTTTCTTTTCGGTTAAATATGCCTGGTTGCTTCGGCTATTAATGATAAACATCCCGATCAATAAAGCTCCTATCAATGCAAATCCAATAACCGTATTTTTGTCCATTCCCATTTTTTTGCCTGTTTTAAGTTGCCAAAGGTAATTAAAGTTTTATGGCTGTAATTAACAATTAAAAAAAGCCTTCCCGGGTATGGAAAGGCTCACTAATACTGTGCTCTGTAATATTATTTTTTTGCTTCTGCTACAGGTGCGGCGGCAGCTTTAGGTGCAGCAGCAGCGCCTGCAGCAGGCTTAGGTGCAGTCGATTCTTCCTGTTTCAATTGCCTTGTCATAGTTACTGAAGCAATAGGGATACGTGGAGAGTTCAACACTTCCATATTGTCCATAATTACATCTTCTACCCTGATATTTTCGTTCAACTCCAGTTTTTCGATGTTAACATCAATATGCTCTTTAAGATATTTAGGAAGCACTTTTACTTTCAATGATTTCATCTTGGTAACAAGCTTTCCTCCCGCCTTAACCCCGGCAGGAACACCAATATAATTAAGAGGTAAAGTAGCGATCACTTTTTTATCTTCTACCAGTTCTAAAAAATCAACATGCAATAACTGATCGGTTACTTTGTGAAATTGCAGGTCCTTTAAAATACAATGATATGATGCTCCGTCAATTATTACATTAGCAAGCATAAAATCCGGTGTGTAAACGATGTCTTTAAAAGCAGTTGCCGGAGCAGAGAAATTGATCTCTTTTGAACCACCATAAATTACACCTGGCACCATTTTCTGAGAGCGAAGTTGGCGGGTGGCTTTTTTTCCGCTGTCGGTCCTCAGTTGTCCTTCGATTGTAATTGATTTCATTTAATTAAATTTTTTATGAGGCGCAAAGGTAGGGGAAAATAGGCAATAGACAAATAAGCAACAGGGAAGGAAGAAATAGGCAATTGGCAATTGGCAATGGGCAATAAGCAATTACTGGCAGTGGAATTAAATGTTGATCTTAATATTTATCCGGATTATTGATCATGTGGTATAGTAGTTTCCCTATTTCTTCATTTTGAGATATTAGCTTATTAAATTGCTCATTATCAATGTAATTACAGGCTAAAGAAAAATCAAGCCAGCCTGATGTTTCCGAGTTCTCCATATCGCTATCTGTAACTTTTGCAACAAAATGAGCGGGATATAATTTCTTCCTATTCGCTTCTAATAAACAAATACATACGCTTCTTGAAGAACGCCGTATTTGATCGGTCAGTGAATATTTTTCTTCAGGAGGAAACTTTTTAGATATTTCAAATATTTGCATAGCCAAGGTAAAAGCTTTGCGATAGACAGTTGTCTCTTTCACATTTTTTGCACTCATAATATTGAGTTTAAAAAGTAACTACCTTACATAATTATTTTTCCATTGCCCATTGCCCATTGCCCATTGCCCATTGCCCATTGCCCATTGCCCATTGCCCATTGCCCATTGCCCATTGCCCATT
>JBKJMZ010000069.1:0-35184 GCA_046596255.1 Ferruginibacter sp.
GGTTTAAAACCGGTAGTGGTCAAACCCATGGGCCGGTAAAATGTTGTTTCAACATATTCATTCAAAGGCATGCCGCTTATGGATTCCACGATCCTGCCCAGGAAAATAAAATCATTATCGCTGTATATATATTTACCAGTGCTTCCCAGCGGACTTTCTAAAATACGCTTATAAATTGTATCACGCCAGGCGGTACGCATGTACATGTCTTTGGCCACCCTTATACTGAAAGAATCATTTTTTATAGAACTATAATACTTAGCCGAAGGTTTTCCATCGGGGTCAAGTGTTTCTTTATAAAAAGGAATGTAGGCCACAAGGCCTGCCTGGTGCAATAAAATATTTTCTACAGATAAATTTTCTTTATTGGTGCCTTTAACCCAGGGTAGGTACTCACCAAGCTTTTTTTTTAGATCGAGTTTACCTTCATCATACAGGCGCATTACAGCAATAGTGGTTGCACAAACCTTGGTAACCGATGCCATATCAAAAACAGATTCTTTATTAACGGGCTCTGCATCTGCATAGGTATAATTGCCATAGGCTTTGTGGTAAATGATCTTTCCTTCTTTAGCGATCAATACCACTGCACCCGGAGTAGCGCCCTGTGCAATAGCATCAGCGGCAATATCATCTATCACGTTCAATTTAGCAGCATCCAGTAAACCCTTTGTGATCTTTGGCGGATGCATAGCTTTAAATTCGATACCATAGCCATATTTATATTTTTCGCAAACCGTAACCGGAAGTTTGCCTTTGGCGGCTATCTTTCCCTGTAGCAGGTCAATGGCTGTGTTTTGTATGATGGGGTCATCTTCATAGCAGGCAACTATGTTTTTTGCATTACACCAGTTCTTAATGGCGTAAGGATTTCCAAAAACAAAAGTTATGGCTTTTGTTTTTTGTTGCAAACCTGCTACCAGGTCAACTGCATTTTTGCTGAGGCCAAAATTATTTGCCGGTGTACGGGCGTACCCATGTACGCCTATGATCACCTGCTTATAATTCTTTTTAGCGCTCTCTATTATCGTGAAAATTCTTGTTGCATTCTCCTTATAATCAAAATAAAGTACGTCGGCATTATAATCAGCACGCATGCGTGTTGCAAAAGTATTATCAGCATTTGTACCAACACTTACATACAGCACTTCTTTTTTACCTTCACTTGCTTTGGCAGGCATTGGAAAGAAAACGGCATCACTCTTTTTTAAAACCGTTAATGCATTTTCAGCGATGAGCCTGCGCATCCGGCTTATATCTTTGTTCAGGTCATTGGTGATATTGGCAGTGTTGATAGGCTTAAGATTGGAAAGCCCGTATTTGTATTTCGACGCCAGTACTTTACGGCAATGCATTTCAATATCGGCCCAGCTTATCTTTCCTTCGGCAATGGCTTCTTTAATTTTTGCTATTGCCAATGGCACATCGCCAGGTAAACAAAGCATATCGTTTCCGGCAATAATAGATTCAACGGATGCAGTGCCATCAGGAAAGAATTTTCTTACGCCCTGCATTTCCAAAGCATCAGTAAAACTCAATCCCTGGTAACCCAGTTCATCCCTTAAGAGGCGGGTCACATTATTTTTTGACAAAGAAGTTGCACGATTGGCACTGGTGTCAATGGATGGAATATAAAGATGGGCTATCATCACGCTGCCTACGCCTGCTTTAAAGATCTGGCGGAATGGGTATAGCTCCAATGATTCAAGCTCCGGCTTTGACTTATTAATGACAGGGAGATCATGATGAGAATCTACCGCAACATCGCCATGGCCCGGGAAATGCTTTGCACAGGCCATCACACCATTATCCTGCATGCCTTTCATGTATTGAATTCCAAAGGAAGCCACCTTGTATTTATCTTCTCCAAAACTGCGGTCGTTAATTACCGGGTTGTCGGGATTATTATTAACATCCACCACCGGTGCAAAATTTACCTGTATACCAATCCTTTTACATTGCTCTGCAACCACCCTACCATATTGGTAAGCAATGCTGGAATCCTGTACTGCTCCCAGCATCATTTGTTTGGGCAGGGGGAGTACGCTGTCTGTCATCCGCATACCAACGCCCCATTCAGCATCAATAGTAACCAGCAATGGTGTTTTTGCCATTGCCTGTAACTGGTTTAAAATATTGGCCTGTTTTACGGGGCTGCCCTGGAAAACACAAATGCTTCCGATATTGTATTGCTTAATTAATTCAGAGACCAGGCTGTCGTAAAAAATTACGGTCTTGTTTGCATTAATGGAAGATAAACGTACCACCATTAGTTGAGCTATCTGCTCATCGGGGCTTAGAGTTTTAAAAACACTATCAACCCAAAAGCCTGCTGCAGTTGCTTTTTGTATATTTTGTGAAAATGAAAATGTAGAAACTACACACAAAAAAAAGATTACGGAGATTAGTTTTTTCATAGTTATAAAAATACTCAATAAAGAGATATATCAGGTATTTTAATAGTGAATGTTTGTAGAATGTTTTTTAACTTTACAATATGACAATTGCAGAAAAATACAGGCCACATTACACTTACGAAGATTATTGCCAGTGGGAAGGTAAGTGGGAATTGATAGAAGGGATGCCTTTTGCTATGAGTCCTGCCCAAATTCCTGCACATCAAACTGTAAATGCCAATCTTTATGTTGTTTTTAAAGAAGCATTGAAAAAAGACTGCAAAAAATGCAAAGCTTATATACCCATAGATTGGAAAATTGAGGAAGATACTGTTGTTCAGCCAGATGTTTTGATTGTTTGTGATAAAATTGAAAAAAAATTTCTGGATTTTCCGCCTGTTTTAATTGTAGAAGTTTTATTTCCGGCAACTGCAGAAAAAGATCGTGGGTTAAAAATGGAAATTTATCAGTCGCAAAAAGTAAAATATTATTTGTTAGCCGATCCGCAATTTAAAAAGTTGGAAATTTATCAGCTTCTTAATAATAAGTATGAACCAGTTTCAATAAATCCAGATACTTATACTTTTAGCTTACAGGAAGATCGCAATACCGAAGTAAATCTTTCAGATATTTGGGACTAACCTTATTTATTAAATAAAGCCAAAAACTTTACCATCAATTAAAAGAATTCCTTTGCCCGATATCATTCAATTATTGCCGGATAACATTGCTAACCAGATTGCCGCAGGCGAGGTGATCCAAAGACCCGCCAGTGCTGTAAAAGAGTTGCTGGAGAATGCTGTGGATGCAGGCGCCGACGAGGTTAAACTAATTGTAAATGATGCCGGCAAGGCCTTGATACAGGTGATCGATAACGGTAAGGGGATGAGTGAGACAGATGCAAGGATGGCTTTTGAACGGCATGCAACTTCTAAAATTAAAAATATTGAAGATCTGTTCCGCATAAAAACAATGGGGTTCAGGGGTGAAGCTTTGGCCAGTATTGCAGCGGTTGCGCAGGTGGAATTAAAATCAAAAAGAGCCGAGGATGAGACCGGTGTTTTTATCGAGATCGAGAACAGCCACGTAATAAAACAGGAGCCCATTGCTGTACCAATCGGTACAAGCATTGCCATGAAAAATCTTTTTTTCAATGTACCGGCAAGAAGAAATTTTTTAAAAAGTAATGCTGCCGAACTCAGGCATATAGTTGAAGAGTTCATCAGGGTGGCCATGTCTTTCCCCGAGATCTTCTTTTCCTTCAGCAGTAATGGCCAGGAAGTTTTTCACCTGGAGAAAGGAAGTATGAAGCAACGCATTGTTCAGATTCTGGGCAATAGCTATGCAGCCAAGTTAGTGGCGGTTCAGGAACATACTGATTACATGAATATCTATGGATTTGTTGGCAAGCCGGAAACAGCCAAGAAGACAAGGGGCGATCAGTATTTTTTTGTGAACAACCGGTTTATTAAAAGCGCATACCTGAACCATGCGGTAATGAATGCTTTTAACGAGATGATCGCCCGGGATAGCTTCCCGATGTATGCATTGTTCATTGATCTTGACCCGGCCCAGCTCGATATTAATGTACACCCGACCAAACAGGAAATAAAATTTGAGGATGAGAAGATTGTGTATGCTTTTGTTCAGAGTGCTATCAAGCATTCGCTGGCACAGTTCAGCATTTCACCAACGCTGGATTTTGAGCTGGATGCATCCATACAAAGCCTGGATGCAGTAAGCAAACCATTTACGGAGGAAAATAAATCCTCAGCATCCTCCTCATCTTTATATAACACCTTCACCAAAAAACACCAGTCGCATTTTATTGAAAGTAAAAGCGAACTGAAGCATTGGAGAGATTTTTATGAAAAACCAGAGCCACAGGAAGATAGTCCCACAGCAGCTGCATTGATACCCACAAACCACAAACCACAAACTGAAAACCTTTTACAATTACACAATAGCTTTGTCATAGTACAAACCAATAAAGGGTATTATGTTGTGCAGCAACAAAATGCACACGAAAGGATTTTATATGAACGCTTTGCATTGGCAGTAGAAGGAAAACCTATTGCTACACAGCAAAGCCTGTTCCCTGCCACGATTGAACTGGCAGCAGCAGATGCTGTTTTATTAAAAGAATTATTGCCTGATATGAATCACCTGGGCTACCAGCTTGAACCATTTGGTAACAATACTTTTGTGATACAGGGAACACCTGCTGATATGAATGCCGGAAATGAAAAGACTTCAATCGAAAAAATGCTGGAGCAATACAAACATTTCAGCAATGATCTTAAATATAGCAAAAGAGAAAAACTATTACGATCTCTTGCCTTGCAACAATCTATAAAAGCCGGTACTGCTTTAACTGAAAAAGAAATGAAAGTGCTGGTTGAAGACCTGTTCAATTGTGCCGTACCCAATAGTACGGCCAATGGCAAACCCACTTATCTGGAGTTTAAAAAAGAGGAGCTGGATAAGATGTTTGGAAGATAAAAGTTTAAAACAGTTTCACGCAGAGGGCGCAAAGGAGCAGAGATCGCAGAGAAAACCTGCTGCGATCTCTGCTTCTCTTTTTATCTCTGCGTGAAACAAAAAAAAAGCCCGCTGCATCACTGCAACAGGCATTTGCTTTAAATAACCCTATCATTACAATTTTTGAAACCTGGCATAGCAGATCTTGTTTCCATAGATAAATTTTATTGTGTATTGCCCTGCAGGAAGATGATGTACATTCATTTTAACTAAATTATTGCCAGTATGTCCCTGCTGATGCTTATCCATAACCAACACCTGCTGGCTGTTGTAAACATAAGCATGTATCATTTCTGGCTGTGTTAAGTGCACATTTACATTGATCCACTCCGACGTGGGATTAGGATATACCTGCAACTCACATACATTTGAAACATGCTCAATGCGAATATAACTGCAATATTCCTTTACACACCCGCCAAGTAAAACGGCTTTTAAACAAACTTTGTATAAACCCGTGTCCTGGAAGGTATAAAGCGGGTTGTTTTGGTGTAACGTTATAGTTTGGCCATTAGGCACTTTTGTAAAGGTCCAGGTCTGGTCTATTATGGGGATGGTAGCATTGGCGGTAAACTGAATTTTGTTTGATATCTGCGGGTTGCGCTGGTAGGTGAACCAGGCGTGAGCAGTATCACATCTTACCTGTGGCTCCACTCTTATTTCTCTGCAGGTGGTTGATGCACAGTTTGGCCCACGCCATACTGTTAGGCAGGCTACATAAATTCCCGGTTGTGCATAGCGGTGAATGGCAATGGGGTCATGGCTGCCGTTGCCGTCACCAAAGGTCCAGGTATAATGCAGTGCCGGGTTTAAATAATCAGCCGTGAACTTATATTTCTGCACATCATTTGGGAATCTTTCAAAATGAAATTTAGAAAGCTGGGTACATGGTGGTACAGGATGATGAACATATATTGTATCGCAAATTTCTCTTACACATCCCGGTGCTGTAGTATTATTTTTCTTAACCCTCAGGCAAACCTTATAATTTCCTGCACTGGTATAATTATGTGTAGGTGCAGCAATATTCGGATTGCTTTGTAAACCGCTTACAGAAGTTCCATCCCCAAATGTCCATCGTACAGAGTCGGAAGGACTTGTTGGTACACTTGTATTTGTAAACTTGATACGCAAGGGGTGATTGGGATCAGGTTGCGCCGTAAAATTAACAACAAGGTTGCAGGGTGGTGGTGCATGTACAATAATGGATCTACATTTATCTTTTATGCAAGGCGCATTAACAGTTGTAGGATGCTTTTTAACTATTAAGCAGACATTGTATGTTCCTGCAGTTGCATAAATATGTACGGGACTGGCAACATTCGGATTACTTTGCACACCAGTTAATGAGGTACCATCTCCAAAGGTCCACTTCAAAGAATCAGTTGGAGCAATGGGTACACTGGTGTTGGTGAATTTTATACGCAACGGATGATTAGGATCGGACTGCGACGTAAAATTAACAACCAGGTTACATGGTGGTGGTATAACAATGGTTTCGCATTTTTCTCTTACACATCCATGAGGGGTGCTGATATTATTCTTCTTAACCCTGATGCAAACAGTATAAGTTCCAGCGTTAGCATAATTATGCGTTGGCGCGGCAATATTAGGATCGCTTTGTAAACCGCTTACAGATGTGCCGTCGCCAAAGGTCCAGCGCACAGAATCTGTAGCGTGTATGGGTGAACTTGTGTTTGTAAACTTGATGCGCAACGGATGATTTGGATCCGGCTGCGAGGTAAAGTTAGCAACCAGGTTACATGGCACTGGAATCACAATGGTCTTGCAGATCTCCCTTACGCATGGAATATTGCTGCTATTATACCTGATCACACGCAAGCAAACCGTATAAGTGCCCGGAACATTATAAGTATGTACAGGATTAAGCTGGTTTGATGAGCTTCCGTCACCAAATGTCCACCGGATGGAATCATTGGCAGCAATTGGATTGATAAGCGCATGAAATTCGATCCGTAAAGGATTTGTTGGTGTAGCTGCCCAGCTAAAGTTAATTACCATGTTACAGGTTGGGGGGACCACTACGGTTTTGCAAATCTCCCTTACACACACCGGAGCGCCGGGTGCTGTATGTTTTTTTACTCTTAGGCAAACTGTATACGTGCCTGGAGCATTATATGTATGTACAGGGTTTACTGCTGTTGAGGAAGTGCCATCACCAAATGTCCATCTTATGGAATCGGTATTGGATAAAGGCGTACTTAAATTATGAAATGCAACTGTTAATGGATTTGCTGCAGTAACTGTCCAGCTAAAATTAGCTATTAGGTTGCAGGCTGCAGTAATGGTAACCTGTTTGGTAAATGTTTGTGTACAAACCGGAATATTGTTGTGCGTTACTCTTAACAAGGTATGCACTACTGTATAAGTGCCCGGTAATACATACGTATGTGTTGGCGAAATAAGCTGGCTGCCGGTACTGCCATCTCCAAAACTCCAGAAATGCCTTACCAGTGGAGAGTCGTTTGCAATTACCGGGTTGAATTTTACCGTGTTATTGCTGATGTATTGAACAGCAAATTCTGCATTGCAGGTGGTGCCTGGCTGAGCCGTTGCCTTAAAGCTAAATGCTGAGATGCTAAGCCATAGCAGCGTTAAAAATCTTTTCATATCAAACTGTTTGATGGTTAAAGGATAAACAGGGATTTGCAGCTTAGGTTAGATACCCTGTTTTTTTGATCCGTTGCCTGCAGCTAAAAAAATTTTAATATTTTTCCCTGATGTTTTGCAGGAATTTTTCTACTGCTTTACGTACAGGAGTGGCACCTGTACCATAATTATTATTTAAAACAGAGAAGATGAGCAGCTTTCCTTTTTTTGTTATTAGATAACCGCTTAAGGCACAGTTATTACTTAGGGTGCCGGTCTTGGCATATATAAAACCGCTGTCATTTTTAAAGTAAGATGATAATGTACCTCTTCCGCCGGTTGGTAAAATATTTTTTACGCGCTCCCAGCCAAATTCATTTTTTGTTTTGTTGAGGATATATACAAAGGATCTTGGCGTAAATAAATTATACCGGCTGAGCCCGCTCCCATCAACCCATTTGGGTTTTTGTGGAATATCTTTTAATGTTGTTTTTAAAATGGTATCAATGATCTTTTCATCACTCATATAACCCAGGTATTCATTACTTGCCATCAGCAGGGTTTGCTCCGCAAAAAAATTATCGCTGCGGTGCATCATGGGTTTGAAAAGAGAGTCGGAGGGTTGGGAGTGGATGGGGTATATTTCAGTTAAGAAAGTTGAAGTTCTGCTTTGGATTCTACAATTGGCTATTTCTATTTCAAATTCACTTTTAAGAATATCTAGTGCAACATTATTCTCATCAGTATAGAAAGGAATTGCTTGGTTTAAAAAATTATTGTTATTTGATTTAAGCCTTACTTTATTACTTCCTAAATCTCGTTGGACATCAAATTGTAATAATTTTTTACTTAAAGTACTTGAATCAACATTTCTATCGAATAGTTGTATAGTATTAATCGTGTCTACAAAACTGGCAAAATATTTAGGAACTGTCTTCCACTTAATTCTTAGCTGATTTTTGGAGTATATCAAACTATCAAATGCAAATTTTATAATGTTGCCATAGATTGGAAAATGATTTCTTTCAACCATATAGCCTTCATTATAATCATTCCATGCCCATCCATTACCTAGAGGTTGAAGTTTTGGGTTAGTATTCAACTGATAATTGTAAGAAAAGCAAAAATTCTTATTTTTTTTTACTGATTGTAGAAAATCTAGAACAGGTTGATTTTTAAAATCCGAATGTAAAAATGAAGGGTCTCCAGTTGGAAAAATATTAATAGCACCAATTTTAGATTGATACCTCAGCCCCACCAAACTATCCCCCAAATACCTCATCCCTGCATAAAGCGTAAACAGTTTGGTATTGCTTGCAGGCATAAAATATTTATCGGCATTATAATTATACCAATAAGTATTGGTTGCCGGTTCGTAAATGCTGATGCCGATATGGCCGGTGCGGATGGCGGTATCTTTTAATAGGATCGTATCGGCTTGTTTGGATATTTGTTTGGATACCGAACAGGAACTGATAAAACCAATCAATAGTAAGCACCCTACCCACTTACAAATGACCAATAACCATTGACCAATGACTAACATCATCTTTCCGTTTGATTCTTTTACCTGTTCCATTTGCTATTAAAGTTATAATTTTCGGGTTAATAATAACCTTCCATGTTACTAATAAAAAAGTTGCAGCTGTTTTCAGGATTAATCATGCCCGTATGTATGTTGCTACTCACCATATTATTTGGAACGGCTGGTTATATAGTGATAGAGGATTTAGGTTTCCTGGAAGCATTGTATATGTCGGTAATAACCATATCCACAGTAGGTTTTGGAGAAATAAAGCCTTTGTCAGAATCGGGGCGCATTTTTACAATTGTTCTTATCCTGGTAAACCTTTCCTTATTTACCTACTACATTACTTTAGTTACCCGTTTTTTTTCAGACGGAGAATTTACCCAACAGTATAAACAGATCAAAATGGAACATAGTATAAAACAACTTCAACAGCATGTAATTATTTGCGGCTTCGGGCGAAATGGTAAGGAAAGTGCACAAATATTATTCAACAATAACATTCCCTTTGTGGTGCTGGAAGAAAAAAACGAAAAGGAAACAGACCTGGGTTTTGAAGTAAATTATTTTATTAAGGGCGATGCCACAAAAGATGGAGCGCTGCTGGAAGCCGGTATAAAAAATGCACGGGCATTAATCACCAGTTTGCCAGTAGATGCTGATAATTTATTTGTGGTACTTACCGCAAAACAACTTAACCCAAACATACAGGTGATCAGCCGGGCTTCGCAGGATTCATCTGTAAACAAATTAAAAATAGCCGGTGCGGATAACGTGATCATGCCCGATAAAATTGGCGGTGCACAGATGGCTACACTGGTAATGCTGCCCGATGTGATGGAGTTGTTGTCTATCATGAGTACACAAAGCACAGATCAGTTTCGTGTGGCAGAAATTCGGAGTACCAAAAATATTACGCTCGGTGAACTGGAAATGTGGAGCAAGACAAACTGTACCATACTGGGTATAAAAAATCCCGATAATCATTACATCATTAATCCCAATGCTTCTTACCAGATAAGCCCCGGTGAACGTTTAATTGTAATGGGGAGCGATGAACAGATCGGGAATGCAAAAAAATTGTTGTTATAGCGGGACAAAAGGCACAAGGCGCAAGAGAAAAGGCACAAGGTAAAAAAAAGGCTTCCGGAGTTATCCGATACTCTTTTGACTTTTTAATTTTGATTTCATTCCCTCTCCTGCGCCCTCAACCATCGCTCCGGTATCTGGTTCTGGCTGGCATGTACATAATCATTATAGCTACAGGGTATAAACTTTTTGTTGGGAAGCTGCATCCACCAGCGGCCGGTCTTCTTACTTTGCAGGAAGATAGATTGCACTTCTGTAAAGCTGGTGTGGTATTCATTAAAATGATCCCGGTCTTCGATAGCAGCTTCCCGCTTGCTGCGGTTCTTGCCATCAATAAAATACCATAGCATTTGGGAGATCTGTTTTGCAGTCAGGTCATTTTTATCCTGCTGTGGCAGGTAACCATAAATACCTAAACTGTTCAGGTTGTTACTCAAGCCGGCAAACCTGGTAAGTATGCAGGCTTCCTCTCCTGTAAAACCATTGGGACTTTCAGTACTTGCAGGGGAGTCGCTGTGCTTAATGGCGCTGATATCAAAACTAAGCATATTTGTATTGCGGATTACCGGTTCCATCTCATCCAAATTTTCACGTGCAGTTCCTACCCGGTAACAATCAAAGCGAAGCTTATCCATGGTTTCCAGCATGCGGGGGTGCACAAAATAACTTTGAAAGCCGATATGGTTGTAATGTTTTACCAGGTTGGGCTCTCCGGTAAGCATTTCCAGTAAAAAATTCTCGCTTCGTAAAGGGTTCTCGCTTTTCAGGTTTATCGTTGCATCAATACATGTAGCTTCCACCACCTGCTGTAATTCTTTATATGCAAAATATTGGGCCAGCGTAATATCATGCGATCCGCCAAGGATGATCACCGTTTTTTTCATGCGGAAGAGTTCGGCTAACACAGTTCTTACAGCAGCATAACTATCGTTCAAAGTAGCGCCCGTCTTAATATTGCCAATATCTGCTATTGAGATATCCGTATGCCAGTAATGCAACCGGTATAATTGCCTTCGGATGCAATCGGCTGCATTGAGGGTCATATCAAAAGCGCCGCTTCCCCTCGTTTCATTTACGCCCACTAAAACAATATCTGCACCAGTAATATCTGGTAACTCATTTTCATAAATCGCCATATGCCTGGCCAGTTGACCGTCGGTATATCCAATGTCATCATTTAAATCATGAACGGAGATAGGAGCCAGGAAATCGTGGAGGTCGTACATTAAAAAAAGTTTGCGCAAACCTAATTTATTAATTTCAAATGACATGTTTGCGCTCCTAAAATAGGATAAATGTGGTACCGATTAATTTTTTTCGTGATTTAACCGGTATTTGCCAAATGCCTGTCCACAGCCCCGGGCAGGAATTTCAGCCCTGCACATACCGTGCATGAAATTCCATTTGGCATATGTTTTTTCATATCGCTAAATAGTTAACTTCGCTATACAATAAAAAAACATGAATAATAAGCAGGAAGTATTAAATGATGTGGTAATTAAATTTGCCGGCGATAGTGGTGACGGTATGCAGTTAACAGGAAGTCAGTTCACCAATAACACAGCCATGCTCGGTATCGATTTGGCAACCTTTCCCGATTTTCCGGCAGAGATACGTGCCCCGATAGGTACCCTGCCCGGGGTGAGTGGTTACCAGTTACGTTTTTCTTCTGATCGTGTCTTTACACCAGGCGATGCCTGTGATGTATTGGTGGCCATGAATGCGGCAGCATTAAAAACAAACCTGCATGGCTTAAAGCCCGGCGGAAGGATCATTGCCAATGAAGATGGTTTTGATGCAAAGAACCTCAGGCTGGCCAATTATCCTGAAGGCGTAAATCCTTTAACGGATGAAAGCCTGGGTAATTACGAAGTGATAAGAATGGATGTGACGAAAATGACCCGTGAAGCATTGAAAGATATCACGATGGGCGTTAAGGAAAAAGACCGGGCAAAGAATATGTTTGTCCTCGGTTTTTTGTACTGGATGTATAACCGCGATATGGACAGCACCATTGGTTTCATAAGGGAAAAATTTGGTAACAAACCTGAGATCTATGAAAGCAATGTAAAAGCATTGCAGGCAGGTTATAATTATGGCGATACTACCGAAACATTTACTACCCGCTATAAAGTTGAGAAAGCCAAAATGGATCCGGGTACCTACCGTTCCATCATGGGTAACCAGGCTTTATCTTATGGCCTCATTGCAGCATCTCAAAAAAGCGGACTGCAATTATTTTTAGGAAGCTATCCGATAACACCAGCCAGTGATATTTTGCATGAGCTAAGCAGGTATAAGAATTTTGGTATTAAAACCTTCCAGGCGGAAGATGAGATCGCTGCCATCACATCTGCCATTGGCGCAAGCTACGGCGGCAGTTTAGCAGTAACAACCAGCAGTGGTCCGGGTATTGCTTTAAAAGGCGAGGCCATGGGTTTGGCAGTGATGCTGGAAATTCCTTTGATCATTATTAATATTCAAAGGGGTGGCCCTTCAACAGGTCTACCAACAAAGACTGAGCAGAGTGACCTGATGCAGGCATATTATGGCCGTAATGGAGAATGCCCGATGCCTATTGTTTCAGCATCAACACCCAGTGATTGTTTTAGTGCGGTGTACGAAGCTGTAAGAATATCGGTACAGCATATGACGCCCGTGATGTTCTTAAGTGATGGATACATTGCCAATGGCGCAGAGCCCTGGAAATTCCCACAATCGGCAGATCTGCCTGAAATTAAAACACAATTCGCCTCACAGAATTTTGCAGACAATATGGATAGCGCTGGCAAATTTCAACCTTATAAAAGAGATGATAAACTGGTTCGGCCCTGGGCAATACCCGGCACGCCTGGTCTTGAGCATAGGGTGGGAGGTTTGGAAAAACAGGATATTACGGGTAATATCAGTTATGAGCCGGAGAATCACCAGCATATGGTTAGAACCCGGCAGGCAAAAGTTGATATGATCGCCAATCATATCCCCGATCAAAAACTTGACAGCGGTGAGGAAAAAGGAAAAGTGCTGGTGCTCGGATGGGGCAGTACTTACGGCGCAATTAAAAGTGCCTGTGCAGAATTGCAAAAAGAGGGGCAATCCGTTTCACATGCACATTTAAGGTATATAAGGCCTTTTCCAAAGAACCTGGGAGAGATACTTAAGAATTTTGATACGGTACTGGTACCAGAAATTAATAATGGCCAACTGGTGAAGATTATTAGAGATATATATTTTGTTGATGCCAAGGCTTATAATAAGATCATGGGTATACCCATTACTAAAGGGGAACTGGTGGAAGTGATCAGGAACCTACTGGCATAAGGGAGTTTAAAAAACTAAAAGCCCCGCTCATTTGAACGGGGCTTTCTATTTAATTTTTATTTTTATTACTTGATCCTTTCCCTTCCAAAAGTGTAGGCAATTTTAACACCTAAAGTGAAGAAAGCATCGTTGTTGGCAGGATTGCCACGCTGCCCCTCCAGCATTGTGGTATGTGAAGGATTTAATTCATACTGGCGGTCATTAAGCAATAATGCGTTGGTTAATTTGGCTCCGGTAAAATAATTTGCATACAGTGTAGGGTCAATATATGTATTGCTTACATCATCCAGGTAATCTGTGTTAAGTACGCGGTAAACAAATTCGGCCTTGAGATTTAAAGTAGGGCTCAATTCGTATTTAACGCCAACGCCTAAAGGGATATTGATCTGGTTCAACTTATACGGTTTCCTGTCAGGGTACTCTGCAAATCCTTGTCCCTCGGTGCTTAAGGGCTGCAGGTCAACCCATTTATTACCAAGCTGTGCCTGTGGTTTAAAGGAGAAGAAACCTACACCTGCTAGTAAATAAGGCGAGAGCATAGGAGGATCTTTGTCTTCTTTATTGTTGTTAATTATATATAGCGGATGTATTTCAAAGCCAAGCATAAAGTCTGTGATCTTGGATCTGAAACTCAAATTCCTTTCATATCGTCCAAAAGTGGAAGGTGCTACTTTGGCAAGTACTTTATCGTCTGCTTTAACCTGTCCAAATGTTGCCTCCAGTCTTACTGCAAACATATATTGGTACATGGCACTTAAATGAATGCTTCCTGCAAAAGTTGTTTTACCAAGATTGAGATCCTTTATAAACTTTTTACCAATACCCTTATTTCCTCCAAGATCGGTCAGGCAATTCATTACACCAACAGATCCTCCAACTTCAAATATCAGCGGGTTATCATAATAATTGTTGTCGTAAAAATAGTACTGCGCAGAGACTTTGTTAGCGAATACAGTTAGCAGTAGCATGATGCCGAAAGCAGTATTAAGTTTTTTCATTTATGTTTTCCTTTATTAAGTGTATGGCTGGGTTTTGAAAGGATCGGGGGATATGATGCAAATAAAACGATTATTCCCCAATAATAAATCAACTTTCAAAATTTTTATTCACAAATTTACAGATGCTCACTAAGCCACATTCGCTGCACCGGGGGCTGCGGGCAGTGCAGATATACCTGCCATGTAATATTAACCAATGATGGGCAATATGTATATAGCCGCAGGGTATATTTTTTACTAATTGTTTTTCAGCAGCTAAAGGAGTTTTTGCATGAGTAGTAAGGCCTATCCTGGCGCTTACCCTGAAAACATGGGTATCCACTGCCATATTGGGTTGGTTATCTACTACTGATGTGATCACATTTGCGGTTTTTCGGCCCACGCCTGGCAACCGGGTAAGTTCTTCAACTGTAAGTGGCACTTTGCCGTCAAAGTTTTCCATCAGCATTTTGGCCATGCCGATAAGATGTTTTGTTTTATTGTTTGGGTAAGAAATACTTTTTATCAGGGGAAATAACTCATCTACTTCCGCCTTGCTCATGGAGGGAGCATCGGGGTATTTATCAAAAATGAAGGGGGTAGTTATATTTACCCTTTTATCCGTGCATTGTGCCGAAAGGATCACTGCAACCAGTAGCTGAAAAGGATCGTCGTACAATAATTCTGTCTGGGCATCGGGGGCATGTTGCAAAAAATAATCAATAAAAAACCGGTAGCGTTCTTTCGTGGTCATAAAAAAAATCTCCCCCGATTTAATAGGGGGAGGATAAAATTACATTAAAAGCGGGACTGAATTATGCCAAAGGGCTCAGTTCAGAAACTGCTTTTTCAGCGTAGCTTAAAATGTTATCAATAGTTTTCTGGCTTGGTGACATTGTAAGTGCTTCCAGCCTTTTATGGGCCGAAGTTAACACTTCAAACTTTTCACGCAAACTCCAGTCTGTTTCCAAAGCAGCCTTAATTTGGGCTGTTTGGGCTGGGGAAGTTTCCTTATACAAATACTGTAATAGATCTTCCGGTGTAAAATTGTGCATTAGGGTTAAGTTGCTTGAGTTAAAAAATTAAATATCCGTATCCGGTTATATAAACGGCTGTGACACAGGAATATTGTTTTTAAACGGGGTTTATTTGCCTTTTTGAGAAGTATTAACAATAAACAGATCCTCATTATCTTTTTTCATCATATACTTTTCCCGGGCATATTTTTCAATGCTCCGGGCATTATTTCTTAAAAGATCCAATTCCTGATGCGATTCTGTAATTAATAACTTTAAATGTTTTTCGCTGGTTTGCAGTTCACTAAGCTTGGACTGACGCTCTACCCCCGTTAAAATATCCTTTGGGTCGAAGAAGAACATCCAGATAACAAAAAAAACACCTGTAAGCAGGTATTTGTTTTTGAGCCAGGCTGGGAGCCTCCCCATGAACTTCGTTCGTTCTCCTGTAGAGAACCTCCGAAGGAGGGGCTTAGCAGAGTATATATTTTCTGTAAGCTTTTCCATTTTTGAGCTGTTAAAAGCCCTCTCCTTGGGAGAGGATTTAGGAGAGGCTTCCAAATTTAATCTTTCCTTTTGGATATACTGCACTTTCGCCCAACATTTCTTCAATACGAATGAGCTGGTTATATTTGGCCATACGGTCGGTACGGGATGCTGAGCCGGTTTTGATCTGGCCGCAATTCAATGCCACTGCCAGGTCAGCGATGGTAGTATCTTCCGTTTCCCCGCTTCGATGGCTCATAATGGTATTGAAGCCATTTTGCTGCGCCATGCTTACCGCATTGATGGTTTCGGTAATCGTGCCTATTTGGTTCACCTTAACCAATAATCCATTAGCAATACCTTCATTGATACCTCTTTCCAGGCGGGTAACATTGGTTACAAAAAGATCATCGCCAACAAGCTGAATTTTTTTACCCAATGTATCGGTCATTAATTTCCAGCCTTTCCAGTCATCCTCAGCCATCCCATCTTCAATGGAAATAATTGGATATTGTTTTACCCAGTTAGCCCAAAAATCAACCATTTTTTCGCTGCTTAATTTTTTGCCATCGCTTTTATGAAAATGATAAACTTTTTTTGCTTTATCATACATTTCGCTAACTGCGGGATCAAGTGCAATGGCTATTTGTGAACCGGCTTTATAACCTGCAGCAGTTATGGCCGTCATCACTGTTTCAATGGCCTCTTCATTGCTTTGAATATTAGGTGCAAAACCTCCTTCATCGCCAACGTTGGTGCTGTATCCTTTTTTCTTTAGCACAGTTTTCAAAGCATGAAAAATATCAACACCCCATTGCAAGCCTTCACTAAAACTGTTTGCACCAATTGGCATTACCATAAATTCCTGGAAATCTATTTTATTATCAGCATGCGATCCGCCGTTTAAAATATTCATCATGGGTATAGGTAAGATCCTGGCATTAGTACCGCCGATATACCTGTACAAGGGAAGGTTTGCCTCGAGCGCTGCGGCTTTGGCTACAGCCATGCTTATTGCCAGGATAGCATTGGCTCCCAGCTTGGCTTTGTTGGGTGTGGCATCCAAAGCGATCATCATGGCGTCTATGCCGGTTTGATCAGCCACATCCCATCCCAATAAATTATCAGCAAGAATGGTATTAATATTTTTTACTGCTTTGAGCACACCTTTACCACCATACAATTTTTTATTTCCGTCACGAAGCTCAACAGCCTCATGAACACCAGTACTGGCACCGCTTGGAACGGCAGCACGGCCTAAACGTTCATTCTCGGTAAGGATATCAACTTCTACAGTTGGATTACCACGGCTGTCTAAGATCTGGCGGGCATGAATGGAGGCGATGTAACTCATTGTTGGTTTAAGGGTTTAATTGTTTAATTGTTCTGCGGCGGTTAAAGTTCTGAAAATATCTTCTAAACTTCCTGAAGTTTCACTTTGTAATGAAATAATATTAAGATTTTTAGCCAATGCAATTTCCATCAGTTTTCTTTTTAAACTGTCAGCATCAACTGTTTTAAATAACCAGGTGTTTGCGTTAAGCTGTTTAATATTTTGAATGCCGCCGAAAATATCTTCCTTCACTACTTCCTTTATCTCTACTTTCAATTCATTAAAATGTTTTTTCCCGGTAAGATTGCTTAATTTATCATCTGCCACTATCTTCCCCTGGTTAATAATGATAACCCGGTCGCAGATGGCTTGCACTTCCTGCAGAATGTGCGATGAGAACAGCACAGTTTTATCTGCTCCCAATCTTTTGATCACTTCCCTTATTTCTACGATCTGGTTGGGGTCAAGCCCGCTGGTGGGCTCATCGAGTATCAGTACTTCAGGGTCGTGGATCAAAGCAGCTGCCAAACCAACCCGTTGTTTATAACCCTTGCTTAGCTGGCCTATTTTTTTATTTGCTTCCACAGTTAAACCAACTGTTTTAATTACTTCTTCTATCTTTTCTTTTTTATTCTTTATCGCATGCACATTGGTAATAAAATCAATATACTCTCTTACATACATTTCGTAATACAAAGGGTTGGCTTCGGGTAAGTAGCCTATTTTCTTTTTTGTTTCGATATTATTTTCTTTTACAGTAATCCCACAAACTGTAGCTGATCCTGAGGTTGCCGGTAAGTAGCCGGTAATGATCTTCATGGTGGTTGATTTACCTGCGCCATTGGGGCCGAGGAAACCAACGATCTCTCCTTTTTCTATGGTAAAGGAAACGGTATCAACTGCTTTTTGAGCACCATAAATTTTTGTAAGATTATTTACTGTTATTGACATGATATCATTATACTGCAAATTAAAAAACGCCGGGGTTAAAACCGACGTTCATTTTAATACTTTATTATTTTTTATCCCCGCTGTTATTACCCGGGTTTTGATTTGGCCTTTGTTGACCCCGGTTTTGACCCTGCCCACGCGGCCCTGCGGGCCTGTTTGGATTTGGCCGGTTGCCACCTGGATTTTGTCCACGGTTTTGTCCACCCGATCCTGCGGACTGATTACCACCTGCCTGTGACCTTGGATTTCCGCCACCTCTATTAGGTTGATTTTCGCCCTGGCCTTGCCCACCGGGTCCTGTGGACTGCCGGTTCTGTGCACCACCTTGTTTTTGATTTTGACCCTGAGGCTGTTGCCCCTTTGCGCCAGAACCACCAGGGCTTTGAGAGCGATTTCGGTTTTGACTGCCTGGTTGATTAGAGCCTCTTTCCTGGTCCCTTCTTTTGCGGCTGGTCTTTTCCAGGGCCTTTAAACTGATCTGGCCAACAACATCTGCATAAGTTGGTTCAATATCTATAGGCTTTTTGCTTACTACTTCAACCGGTTCCAGGTCCTCGGGGCGGATGCCCTGCTTATTAAGCTCTTTTATTTTTTTAACCCTTTCAATGGTTAATGGATATTGCTTATTACTATCCGGCATCGTGTACCACATCAGGTTACGGAAAATATCTTTCTTTACCAGGAAGGCACGGCTCTTAGCCATTTCGATCATATCCGCATCATCAGGAAAAAACTGGAGGGCATCCATATAAGTATCCAGCTCGTAATTCAGACAACATTTTAAACGGCCACACTGACCGCTTAACTTGGTTTGATTGATACTTAGATTCTGGTAGCGGGCTGCATTGGTATTTACACTTTTAAAATCGGTAAGCCAGCTACTGCAGCAAAGTTCACGGCCGCAACTGCCTATGCCCCCTACTTTCCCCGCTTCCTGGCGGGCACCTATCTGGCGCATTTCAACCTTTACTTTAAATTCGGAAGCATATAATTTTATCAGTTCCCTAAAATCAACGCGGTCATCAGCAATATAAAAGAAGGTGGCTTTGCGGCTATCGGCCTGAACTTCCACTTCGGCCATCTTAAGCTCCAGGTTTAACTGGCGGGCCATAGCACGGCTGCGTATCAATACCTGTGCTTCCCTTGCTTTAGATTCAAGCATCTTAGAAATATCTGGCTCGGTGGCACGACGTAAAACTTTTTTAATGTCGGGGCTTTTTTCGTCAACCCGGTGTTTTTTCATTTGAAGGCGAACAAGTTCACCGGTAATATTTACCATGCCTACGTCAAAACCACTAACACCTTCCACGGCAACCATATCTCCTTTTTCAAAATGCTGTAAAGTAGTGTTCCGGAAAAAATCTTTTCGGCTGCCATTATTAAAACTTACTTCTATAACACGGCAACCACTCTCGGGGTCGCTAAAGGGTAAATTGGCCAGCCAATCATGTACATTCATGCGATTACAGCCGCCGCTTGCACAACTGCCATGGCTTTGGCAGCCACCCGGTGTTCCGTCTTTTGAGGTTCCACAACCTCCGCTTCCACATCCCATATCAGTAAGTAATTAAGAATTAAGAATTAAAAATTCAAAAAGTAGAGATAATTATGGGCCGGGCGAAAGAATTACTATGATGCTTCATTGGCGTCGCACTCTTTTACTGTATTTCTATATTCGGCAGTTAAAGTGCCATACTGAGCGAAGTCGAAGTATGGTATGCCGTATAAGTGAAATTCTTTTTTTCTTTTTATTAAAAATAAAAAAAGAACAGAACTGCGTTCACAACGATGTTGAATATTATTGAAAAGCCGGTATCAAAATATATAATACACTAATATCAACCCGAAAAGTAATTTCTATCTGCCCTGCTGCTCTCTTCCTCAGTTCACCAAAATTAATGATTTGTTGTTAATAATGTGATATAACCTGATAGAAAGGGCATGAAATAACATTTTGGCGTTGGCATTACGTTCAATATAGTAGCTGGCTTTGTCCAATTCGGTGATAATGGCTTCCTGTTGGGCCAGGTTGCAGAGTTTATTAAGCCGGGCGGCGAAGTCGGTTTGGTTTGTTGTTTGTGGTTGGTGGTCTGTTGTTCCCATTATCTTAAGCCTTACTGCTTCTTCAAGCAGGTGGATGAAGTATTTGAGGAACTGTTTTTGCTTTTCCCGGCCTAACTTGGCTGTTTCATCTATCCATTTTACCTGTGCTACCGGGCCGGTGCGAATAATGGCATTCAACCATTCCCGGAGCATCACCTCCCAGTCATCATCGGCGTGCTGTAATAATTGCAATGCTTCCCGGTAATTGCCTTCGGCCAGGGCGGCAACCTGCTGGGCTTTTTCCATTTTAACGCCGGCCCTCAATTCAAGAGCGGCCTCCACTTCCAGGTTGGTAAGCAAAGGAATTTTTACAAGCTGGGTACGGGATAAAATTGTGGGCAGGATAAGGTCCTCGTTTTCGGCAACGAGAATAAACAAGGTATTTGGTGGGGGCTCTTCTATCAGCTTCAATAATTTATTTCCTTCCTTACCCAAAAATTCGGGCATCCACATGATGAGGATCTTATACTCACTTTCAAAACTTTTGAGGTTCAGCTTCCGAATAATATCATTGCATTCATGTGCGGTGATATTGCCCTGCTTATTTTCTGCACCAATGAATTGCAGCCAGTCATATACATTACCATAAGGATTTTGTGCGATGAACTCCCGCCATTCTTTTATAAAATCTGTGCTGATGGGTTTATCGCCCGGTTTTTTGGTGATGACGGGATAAGAAAAATGGATATCAGGGTGTACCAGTTCGTTTGCCTTGGTACAGGCTGGGCAGGTGCGGCAGGAATCGTTGCCCCTAACCCCTAAAGGGGAATCAGGGCCTTTAGGTTCAGGTTCAAAAGCTGTAAATAAGCCCCCTTCAGGGGGTTTGGGGGCACACACAATATATTGCGCAAATGCCAGTGCCAGCTGCAGGCCGCCGCCCCCTTCCTTACCTAAGAACAATAAAGCATGGCTAAGCCGGTTGTGCTGTACCATTTGTACAAGCTGCACTTTTGTTTCTTTTTGCCCGGTGATGGATTGGAATTGCATGGGTGCAAATTAAAATAAAAAAACTTCCGGCATTATTAATGCGGGATGCTCTGTAGTATCAATTCGTTTTAAAGTTTACTTGTTATCTCTTCATTCATTGGTAAAACCTTGCCTCCAAAGTATTGGATAAGATTACCTTTTTCATCCAGTAAAAATTTGCCAAAGTTCCATTTGATCTCCGCATCTAAAACACCGTTATGTGCTTTACTGGTAAGCCATTTGTAAATCGGAGCAATATCATCGCCTTTTACAGAAACCTTTGCGGCCATAGGAAAGCTAACACCGTAATTCCTTTTGCAGAATTCTCCTATCTCAGTATTGGTGCCAGGTTCCTGTCCGCCAAAATTATTTGCAGGGAAGCCAACGATCACCAGTTTATCCTTATAAGTGTCATATAGTTTTTGTAAACCCTCATACTGTGGCGTAAGTCCGCATTTACTGGCTGTATTTACGATCAGTATTTTTTTGCCTTTAAAGGTTGAAAAATCTATAGTCCCTCCTTCCAGTCCCTCAACTTTAAAATCGTAAATTGATTTAGCAGAGATAGGGGCTGTTATTTGAGTATCAGATTTTTTATTAGTAGTCTGTAATGAACAGGACATGAATACCGCACTTATGGCAATTAACTTTATCATGAAATATTTTTTTTGCCTCACCCCAACCTCCGGATACATCGGGAGAACTGGCAGATCTTAGCGATGATTGTGAATTAACTCAGTTATAAACAGATAAATTAAATAATTGTTTTAAAAAAATTTCACTACCCACTCCGTTCTCCTTCCCCTTTGGGGTTCCCTGGTAAGGGAACGAACGAAGTTCACTGGGTAGGGGCTTCATTGCTTTTCATAACATCCTATATCTGGTATTCCTACATTTCTATTATTATTATCCAGGTCTTTTAGAAAACCAGTGAGTACACCTGTATTAATGCCGGGAGCCATCGGGTTTTTTGTTACCCTGAAATCGAATATCCTTTTGCTTACATCAATACTGTCGAAAGAAGGATCCACATTTTTAATATTGTTTAATAAACTACTGTTGGCAGGATCAGTAACTACTTTATAAATATTTTTTTCGAACACAACTATAAATGGGTTTGCACCTTGTTTATTAACAGTTATCTCATTTTCTACAAGCCCACCATCACCCCAAAAAATATTGTTCCTGAAAACTGCATTTAGGTCGGCAGTGAAGGTAGTGCCTGTAAGGTTTGAAAAGTTATTTACATTAAGAACAGGATTCTTGTGATTAAGGTAATTGGTTGAATAAGCCGCAATGGTGCAATGGGTAAAATTGTAAATACCGCCATAGCTTAAAATGATATTGCTGCCGCAGTTGCTTATTAAACTGTTGTAGGCAGTTAAACTGCTGTTTACAGCATAGATGCCGGCATCATATGCATTATCAACTATACATTGATGCAGTATTACTTTAGGATTTGCATTGATAGAAGGCTTTTCTGTAACAATGGCCTGGTAGGCATTTTTAACTACAGCATAGGTGAGTACATTGTTTTTACTTTGGCCTCTGAAATATATGCCTGGCCAGCTTGCGGGGAGGTCCTTGTAACCGTCATCCAGCCTGTCGCCGGTAAAAACTACATTATTTGCCCTGGTACCATTTACTATTAATGTTCCATCTACTATAATGGGTGCATTGGCATGCGCATATATATTGCAGCCGGGTTGTATGGTGAGAGTAGCGGTAGTATCGATCCGTAAACTGCCCAGTATCACATAAGGCAGGTTATTTGTCCATACCACGTTGCCGGTAATTACCCTGTTGCTTAAGAAATTTGCATTTTGTCCATAAGCCTGTAATTGTACATAGCGGTTGTTTCCGTTGTAGTTTACCAGGATACTATCACTCACAATAAATGGAAGATTGGATGCATTGGGATCGACCGTTACCGAAACAAAAACATAAATGCTGTCGTTGGCATCTATCTCCAGGTTATTGACTTCGATGGTAGCCATACCATCCACATTCATTTTATAGGCAGAGGCGCTGCCGCCCATTAACTTTACTTTTCCAAGGCGCAGTTTCTGGTCATTTTCATTAATGATCTTAAAGGATTTGGTAATGGAACCAGTTGTTGTAAAAACGGTATCATACTTTAATGTGTCGGCAGTGATCGTAAGCCGGGCAAATTCGCTGGTTATAAAAGAGTCTTTTTTGCAGGAAATTGTCAATAGGCAACAGGCAATAAGCAATAGGCAAAGGGCAAAAAACAAATTGTAAAAGGCTTTACATCTCTTCATTTTTCAAATTTAGACTTATTTGGTTAATTGTATTTCGACTCCCGTAAATAGCGGGACAGGTTCGCTCAATACTATTAATAATACTTCGACTTCGCTTCATACTTCGACTTCGCTTCATACTTCGACTTCGCTCAGTATTATTTAGCTGCGTATGCCAGGGTAACCATACTTAATTTGCTGCCCGGTACTTCCAGTATTATATTACCGCAGGCTTCTAAAGTAGCACCGGTGGTCACTACATCATCTACCAGTAACAGGTGTTTACCTGCCAGTTCCTTTTCATTATTCACTTTAAAACTGTCTTTTACATTTTTCCATCTTTCGGTACGATGTTTACGGGTTTGTGTTTCGGTAGCATGCCTACGTATAACAGCCCCGTTCAGCACAGGCTTATTTATAATAGAAGCTATGCCATTGCATAGTATTGCAGCCTGATTGTAGCCCCGTTTACGTTCTTTATCGGCATAAAGTGGTAAGGGGATCAGGGCGTCAATGGTATGGAAACGGCTGCTTTTGAGTAGGGTTCTTCCCATAATTTCGCCCAGGTAAAAGCCAATTCCGGCGTCGCCCCTATATTTAAGCTGGTGAATTAGCCCCTGAACGAGGAATTCCTTGGAAAAATAGAACTCGCTGTAGGCGGCTTCCAGGGGAATTCTGCCCCAAAAGTACTTTTCTACCGGGTTATTGGCCAAAGCTGCGAAATTAGTATGGGGTAAATTATGAATGCATTTTAAACAAAGCAGGTTGTTATCTTCAAGCAGATCAGATCCACATCCTGTACAAGTGTGAGGATAAAAAAGATGCAGGGTACTGCTGAATATATTTTTCAGTTTCACGATCATGGGTACATCATTACCCAAACAAGTTAAAATAAATATTGGTACAATTCTTCAACTTTACTTAAAGAAACGATCTCGATACCTGCCTGTCCGGCAGGCAGGTTATATTTTTGTTTGCTCAGGGATTTGGAGTTGTACTTGCTGACGATGATCTTTTCAAAACCTAATTTCTCTGCTTCGGCAATGCGTTGTTCTATCCTGTTCACGGCCCTTATCTCCCCGCTTAAACCAACTTCGCCTGCAAAACAATAATGCTGGTTAATCGGAACATCATCGTAACTGCTTAGCAAGGCACTTACAATGGCCAGGTCAATAGACGGGTCTTCTACTTTTATACCTCCTGCAATATTTATAAAAACATCTTTAACCCCAAAATGAAAGCCACCTCTTTTTTCAAGTACGGCTAATAACAATTGTAAGCGGCGAAGATCAAACCCGCTTACCGTACGTTGGGGTGTACCGTAAACACTTTGGGTAACCAATGCCTGTCCTTCTAATAATAAAGGACGCATGCCTTCAATAGTTGCAGCAATAGCAATGCCGCTTAGCTGTTCTGCTTTTTGTGTTATTAAGATCTCTGAAGGATTGGTCACAGCCCTCATACCATTACCGGTCATTTCATAAATGCCCAATTCATCTGTTGAGCCAAACCGGTTCTTCAATGTGCGTAAGATCCGGTAGGTATAATGACGATCACCTTCAAACTGGAGCACGGTATCTACCATATGCTCCAATACCTTAGGACCTGCTATGGTACCGTCTTTTGTGATATGGCCAATTAAAAAAACCGGTGTATTCGTTTCCTTGGCAAAGCGTTGTAATTCACCAGCCGTTTCCCGTATCTGGCTAATGCTGCCGGGTCCACTTTCAACAAAAGGAGATTGAAGGGTTTGAATTGAATCAACAATTACCAGTTGTGGTTTTAGTTTTTTTATTTCCTGGAAAATAGTTTGAGTATTGGTTTCGGTAAGCAGGTAAAAATTCTCACTGGCAATGCCAATACGATCAGCACGCATTTTGATCTGCTGCTCACTTTCTTCTCCACTTATATATAAGGTAACAATGTCTTTAAGTTGCAAACCGTTTTGTAAGAACAAAGTTGATTTGCCAATACCTGGTTCCCCCGCAACTAAAATGATACTTCCTAAAACAATACCGCCGCCAAGCACCCGGTTCAATTCAGGATCGGTAGTGATGATCCTTTTTTCTTCGGCACTGCTTACATCATTTATGGAAATGATCTTTTGTTTACCCAAACCCGAGTAATCCCGCCAATCATCTTTTTCTTTTTTATCCGTTCCCTTCACGATCACTTCCTCAACAAACGTGTTCCAGGTATTACAGCCGGGGCATTTACCCAACCACTTGGCACTCTCGTAACCACAACCCTGGCAAAAAAAAGCTGATCTGGTTTTACTCATTTTAAATTTAGAAAATTTATAAAACACGAATGTAGATTAGAAAGATTGATTTGCTGAAAAAAGTAAAACATGCAAAAAAAATATTTTAAAAAAAACTTCCAATATTTGAGAACTTTCATCGTGTCTCCCTCTCCTTTGGAGTTCCTTGCAAAGGAACGAGCGTTAGCTCTTGGGGTGAGGCCGAAAAGTAAAAGGGTCAACATTGCTGCTGACCCTTTGTACTTACTAACCCATTAAATTCTATTGCTAAATTACAAATTCAGCCCACATAAAAAAATAAATTTTCGGCGATGTTAATAAGTAATGAACTTGTAAATCTGCCTCCAGGAGGCAAATTATTAAGTATCTAAATTATTATTTATCAATGAATTATGGCTGAATAATGGACCCTTTAAGCCACTAAATCTGCACATTAAATTAAAATTATTTTTTAAAATAATTTGGTTTATAAAATAAACTACTTTATGTTTGTGAAAAATTAGCAGCAATGAGAGTGGTATTGATATTAGGGATTTTAATACTGGGTTTAGCTACAAAAGGGCAGGTGAATATTGGCGGTAAATTGACCGATACCAAGGGTAAGCCGGTGAGCGGAGTAAGCATTGTTTTGAAAAATACCTACGATGGAGCCACTACAGATTCATCGGGTAATTTCTCTTTTATGTCCTCTGAAAAGGGAAAAAAATTATTGGAAGCTACTGTTATCGGCTTTCGTACCTATGAGCAGGAAATAACTATAGAAACCGATCCTATTATATTAAATATAACTATGAGGGAGCTGGTAACGGAATTAAAGGCTGTTGTACTATCTGCCGGAACATTTGTAGCCAGCGACAAAAACAAGGGGGCTGTGCTATCGGCACTTGATATTGTAACCACGCCAAGTGCCAATGCCGATGTAACCAGTGCCTTTAAATCTTTACCGGGCACCCAGCAGGTTGGCGAAAGCGAGGGCTTATTTGTAAGGGGCGGTTCAGCAACTGAAAGTAAAATATATATGGATGGCAACCTGGTTAATAATTTTTTCTATACCAGTACACCGGGTATAGCAACCCGTGGCCGTTTTAACCCTTTCTTATTTAAAGGAACCATTTTTAGCTCGGGAGGCTATTCGGCATTATATGGACAGGCACTTTCTTCGGTTTTGATCCTGGAAAGTAAAGATATGCCCGAAAGAACACAGGCCGACCTTGCTATTTCAGTGCTCGGTGTTGGGGGTGGCATTCAAAAACTTTCAAAAGATAAGAAGTCATCCTGGGGTATTTCTTATAATTATACAAACCTGCTACTTGGGTTTGCAGTTAACAAACAAAAACAGGATTTTTACCAGATCCCGGTCTATCACCAGGGCGATGCCAATTTCCGCATCAGAACAAAGAACGGATTTATCAAATATTATGGCTACATCAGTGCCAATAAAACCGGTTTCAGAACCGGCGATATAGATTCAACCGTTTTAAAGAATGCCTTCTCCATTGACAATGTCAATACTTACCAGAATATAAATTGGCGGGAGAATTTTGGAAGAGGCTGGAAGTTTATAACAGGGTTTAGTTACAGTACAAACAAAGATGATATCAATAGCGAGCTGCAAAATGCCGACAATCAAAAGCAGGTGATCACCAACCCTTCTTTCTATGCCTTTAAAAATTTTAAATTAAATAATAAGGCACAATATGTTCAGCTAAGGTATGTGTTGGAGAAAAAGCTAGGCGGATTAAATGTTATCCGCTTTGGCTCCGATTATTTTAATAGCAATGAAAGATCAACTTACACTTTATATAGCGGAACCCGTTTTACAGAAACAGTAAAAGATAACCTCGTTTCTGTTTTTGCGGAAACAGATGTTTTCATTACCAATAACCTGGCGGCTAAACTGGGTGCAAGGATTGAGCATTCACAGATCGTAGATAAATGGAATATTGCTCCCCGGGTTTCTGTAGCATATAAATTTCCGGATGAAAGCCAGGCCTCCTTTGCCTATGGTTTGTTTTACCAGAACCCCGAACAGAAATATTTACCAACCCTGGCCAGCCTCAATTATTCAAAAGCTGCACATTATATAATGCAATACCAAAAGCTAACAAACAGAAGAACATTCAGGGTAGAGGCTTTTTATAAAAAGTATACTGATCTGTATAAAACTTCAACATCAGCTACAGGAAGAGAAGTAGCGACCAACAATAATGGATTTGGTGATGCCAAAGGGCTGGAGTTCTTTTATCGCGATAAGAAAACATTTAAGAATGTTGATTTCTGGGTATCTTATTCTTACCTGGATACAAAGCGGGATTACTTAAATTATCCGCAAGCCATTACGCCATCTTTTGCTGCAAACCACACAGTGGCACTGGTAGTAAAGAAATTTGTTATGCCATGGAAAACAGGTTTTAACCTGAGTTACAATTTTGCAACAGGACGCCCCTATTATTATTTTGCTTTTGACAATTTACAGGGTAAGTATACAATTGGCGATGCCGGAAAAACAATTAATTACAACAGCATGAGCTTTAGTGTAAATTATTTACCTAATCTTGGCAAGGCTGATAAAAAAGCATTTATCGTTTGGGTACTGGGTATTAATAATGTGCTGGGACAAGACCAGGTGTTCAATTATAATTATAATAATAACGGTAGCAGGAAGGAAGCTGTTACCCCACCATCTAAAAGATTTATATACATTGGATGTTTTTTAAGTTTTGGAATTGACAGAACACAGGATGCCATCAACAATAATCTTTAACCGGCCCCCTCTATCTCCCCCGAAGGGGGAGGAAATTGCGAAGATTGGGGAGAAGAAAGTTGAGGAGTTGATAAAAATAAAAGTTTTTTAAAATAAAATAAAATCAATCACCGCTAATATCTTCCAGTTCTCCCGATAGATCGGGAGGTTGGGGTGAGGCCAAATTTAATCAACATGTCAAACTATCAACCGGCTCCACAAGGCAAAGACCCTGTTCTTTGGGAGATCGCACAAAAAAGGGCAAGCTTTAGATCGCATGCAGTCACTTACCTGATCGTAAATGCTTTTTTATGGGCAGTCTGGTATTTTTCAGCAACGCATAAAGGCTATGATATAACTGAATTAGTAAGAGGGCACTTTCCATGGCCGCTTTGGTCAACCCTGGGCTGGGGCATAGGCCTTGCATTTCATTTTGCCGGTGCCTATATTTTCCCAAGATCAAACTCTGTTGAAACAGAGTATGCGAAATTAAAAAATCAACAAAACACTAAACTATAAATTAATCACCACTAAACTTAAAGTTCTCCCGATGTATCGGGAGGTTGGGGTGAGGTTAAAAAATAAAACAATGAAAAAAATACTTCTTATTCTAGTTGTAGTTCTTATGGCAACAATGTCATCTGCACAAAGTGATAAATATATTGCTACTATGAAAAATAATATTGCTGGCATTGATACCAGCTTTAAAAACCCGATGAACCTTTTAACCCTGGCAAATAATTTTGAGCGGATAGCTACAGCCGAAAAAACACAGTGGCTGCCTTTCTATTATGCCGCACTCTGCCAGGTTTATTACACGTACATGGAGCTGGATAAATCTAAAGTGGATGCCATTGCTGATAAAGCAACCGATCTCATCAATAAAGCAGATGCTTTACAACCTAATAATTCAGAGATTAGCTGTATCAGGAGTATGATAGCAAGTGCACATATGATGGTAAATCCTATGCAGCGGTTTATGGAATACGGCCCCGAAAGTCAGAGCCATATTGATGTTGCTGCAAAGCAGGATCCTTTAAATCCAAGACCTGAGTTTTTACAAGGGCAGGGCCTGAAATATACACCAGAGCAATTTGGCGGAGGCTGTATAACTGCAAAACCGATCTTATTATCAGCGCTGGATAAATTTAAGAAATTTAAACCTGCCAGCGATCTTCACCCGTCCTGGGGAAAACAAAGGACTGAAGTATTGCTGAGCGAGTGTAAATAACTATCTTTTGTTTTGGGTGATCAATTGATCACCCAAAACAAAATCAAAACTATTTTATATGCAATCGGAAAATTTTTCACCAAAGGAAAGCCTGCTGTTAATTGACAGTATGATCAACCGGGCAAAGAACCGTTTTAGCGAAAATGGTTTTTTATACCTGTTGTGGGGATGGGTAATATTTGCCTGTTCAATTTTTCATTTCCTGGCCATTAAGTTAAGCCTGTTTAAGCACCCTGAATGGGTTTGGACACTTACATGGGTGGTTGTAATCTTCCAGGTCATCTACCTGGTAAAAGCAAAGAAAAAGGAAAAAGTAAAAACATATAGTGATGGCATAATTGATGCCATCTGGATCTGTTTTGGGATATGCATGTTAGTACTCACCATTGTAATGGGGCGTTTTAATTTATGGATATACATAAACTCACTGGTGTTGATCTTTTATGGCATACCAACATTTTTATCTGGTTTTGTTATGCGGTTTACGCCATTAAAAATAGGAGGTGTGATTTGCTGGGTACTGGCCATATTATCAACTTTTTTGCTGCCCGTTTATTATTTACTCTTATTGGCCTTAGCAGTGCTCATCGCCTGGATAATTCCCGGCTATCTCCTGAGAAAAAAGTTTAAAAATCAAAATTGATATGTCAAACGAAGAACAACTTTCAAAAGAAAAAAGCCTGGAGATCATCCACCAGATGATAAACCAGGCAAAGACCAATTTTACTGATAATGGTTTAAGCTGGCTTCTGTGGGGAATGATGATCTTCATATCATCATTGTCTACTTACTTTTTTATTCATGTAGGTTCGGATAACCTTTTCTTAGGATGGAATATATTTGGTGTTATCACCATTATCTTATTATTTTATGATATTTTCCGACCCAAGAAAAAAGTCGTAAGAACTTATGTTGGCGACCTGATGAAACTGGTGGACATTGGTTTTATCATCAGCCTTTTCACAATTATCCTTGCAATTAATATTGCAGTGAACCCCAACATTGGCTTTGGTTTTTTCCTCATGATCTTTGCCTTCCTTATGCTGATAAAAGGAGGAGCGGTTAAATCACGCTCATTGATGGTGGGAGCTGCAGTAAACTGGGCCGGTGCAATCGCTATATTCATAAATAAAGATTTTAAGTATGATATGTTGATCATGGCCGGGGCTGTATTAATTGGTTATATAATCCCGGGCATTTTATTGTGGCAGCAATACAGGAAAGTAAATGCACTTAAAAATTAATCCAGGTATCTAAAAATGGAATTTAAAGAACTCGATCCCATACTACATTCTCAACTCAGGCTAGCCGTGGTAAGCCTGCTAATCAGTGTGCGGGAAGCTGAGTTCACTTTTTTAAAAGAAAAGACAAACTCAACAGCAGGTAACCTTAGTGTACAGATCAATAAACTGAAGGATGCCGGTTATATAGAAGTAACCAAACAGTTCCACAATAATTATCCGCAAACTATTTGCAAGATCACCCGTAAAGGAATTGAATCCTTTGAAGCTTACGTTAATGCCCTTCAATCTTATATGAATCCCGGCACAGAATAATTACCAGGATTTTAAACTTTTTAATTGCTGATCCGTTTTACCTTTGGTAATATAACAGCACATGCCGGCAATCATCGAGGTTAATCATTTATCCAAGCAATTTAAAGAGATCAAAGCAGTTGATGACCTTTCTTTTACAGTTAAGTCAGGCGATGTTTATGGTTTTTTAGGCCAGAACGGTGCAGGTAAATCTACCAGCATCCGTATGTTACTTACACTTATCAAACCTACTGCAGGCAGCATCCGCATTTTCGATAAAGAGCTTTCAGGCCATCGCACAGAAATATTAAAACAGGTAGGTGCAGTCATTGAAAAACCTGACTTGTATAAATATTTAACTGCCTTTGAGAACCTGGCCATTTTTGCAAAAATGAGCGGTATGAAAGCAAACAGGAGTTTATTGCTGGATCAGTTAAAACTGGTTGGGTTGGAAGAAAGGGCATTCAGCAAAGTGAAGACCTTTAGCCAGGGCATGAAGCAAAGATTGGGTATTGCGGTTGCATTGGTGCATGACCCCAAACTGATCATCCTTGATGAACCTACCAATGGTCTTGATCCGCAAGGGATAGCTGACATGCGTAATCTTATACGACATTTAAGCCGGGAGATGGGCAAGACCATTGTTGTTTCTTCGCATCTGCTTAGTGAAATAGAATTGGTTGCTAACAGGATGCTCATCATTCACAAAGGCAAAAAAATAGTGGAGGGTAATGTTGCCGAACTACTTGATCCCTCAAAATCACTCGTGCAGATTGAAACGAATAATGATGCGTATGCAAGAGAAAAATTGTTGCAGACGAAGTGGGCTGCTTTACTACAGCCACACAGCAGTTTACTTCAAATCAAAATGAATAAAGAGGATGTACCCGGGTTAATTACCGACCTTGTATCACTGCAGGTGCAACTGCTCTCCATAAAACCAATGCATTCCTTAGAAGATTATTTTCTTTCACTTACAACCCAGCCCGGCCATGTGGAAGCTTTTGCAAATTGAATTATTTAAAATATTTAAGAAGCCCAGGACCTACCTGGCATTTGCCATTATCGCAGTTTTTATTTTTTTAATACAACTGGGCCTCTTTGTTAATGGTAAAGACTGGATGATGTTCATGCTTGGCTCATTGGATGAGACCATGAATATTGAATATGACAAGCTGGTGAACGGGTATGCTGTTTGTTTTTTTGTGCTCAATTTGCTATTGGTGCATGTGCCCATTTTAGTTGCCCTTGTGGCCGGTGATGTTGTTTCGGGGGAGGCCAGCATGGGTACATTAAGGTTACTGGCTTCCAAGCCGGTTAGCCGTACCCAGATAATATTGTCAAAATATTTTGCAACCGCAGTATATGTTTTTGCCTTGCTGTTATGGATCGCTGTAATTTCTTTGGTAGTAAGTATTGCCGTGTTTGGCGAAAATGATTTGGTGGTAGCAAAGACCAATGGTTTGCAGCTAATAGAATCAAGTGACGTGTTGTGGAGGTATTTTTATGCTTTTGGTTTTGCCTTTATTGCGATGATGGTGGTTGCAGCCATCTCATTATTACTATCCACTTTGTCGGATAACTCGATAGGCCCGATAGTAGCTACTGTAGGCATTATCATTGTGTGTACGCTCATCAGTGAAATGGAGATACCTATTTATCAGAAATACATTAAGCCTTACCTTTTCACTACCTATATGCTGGGCTGGAAAGGCTTTTTTTACATTGGCTCAACCCCAGATGGAGAAACAATAAAGGGATCAATTCAATATTTGCCCGGGATATTAAAAAGCCTTGCTGCATTACTTGTATATATCATAGCGCTCGTTTCTGCATCGATCTTTATTTTCAGAAGAAAAGATATCCTCTCATAAATAGTATACTATGAAAACAATTATTCTTTTAAGTTTCCTTTTGCAGGCTTCGTTTTGTAGCCTTGCACAATCTGTCCCGCAACAGCGGGAGGATATCAATATATTGGTGCAAAAAGTAAAGGATAAAATAAACCTGGTGAACGATTACCAGGCCACGGGTAAAATGAAGACAAATGTGAGTTTTTTAAAAGTTCCTGTTGCTTCCGTAAAAGTATATTTCAAAAAACCTGATCAACTTAGAATTAAAAATGAAAAAGGGATATCTTTTATACCCAAGGGCGCAGTTAATATCAATATGAGCAATGTGCTGCGCAGCGGTAATTACACAGTGCTGGATGCGGGGAGCGACAGAATCGGGAACACGGTTGTAAAAGTGGTTAAGTTGCTGCCCGAAGATGATAATTCTGATGTGGTGCTTTCCAGACTTTACATTGATGCAGTAAACCAGGTCATTCTTAGAACAAAGACAACAACCCGGGATAATGGCACGTACGAACTGGAAATGAGGTATGGGAAATATATAGCATATGGCCTGCCCGATAAGATCATCTTTTCATTCAATACCAAAGATTATAAAATGCCCAAAGGTGTAACATTTGATTTTGAAGATGGCAGCAAAAAGAAAACAGCCGATGAAAAGCTAAAGAATCAAAAAGGTAAAATGGAGATATCCATCAGCAACTACATCATTAATAAAGGCCTGCCTGCTGATATTTTTAAGTAAGCCGCGTATTATTTGCCGCAACTATAAGTTATTAGTTGTAATTTAATAAAAAATACAACTATGGCCATTATTAAAGTTATCGAGATCCTGGCAAATTCTAAAAAAAGCTGGGAAGATGCTACTCAAAATGCAGTGAAGCATGCCGCCAAATCACTGAGAAACATTAAAAGTGTTAATGTAAGCAACATGAGTGCAAATGTTGATAAGAAAGGTATCATTAACGAGTTCAGGGTTAATGTAAATATCAGTTTCGAGGTAGAGAGTTAATAGCCGTTAAATTTAATCTTCTGTGATCTTTTCGTCAACCGACCTGGCGATCATGACGGCGCTTATTTTATTAAGCGGGTTTTTATGTTGATTGTCATATTCATGCCTGCCAACAATGATATCAATGCATTTATAAATTGCTTCCCGGAAAGATGATTCATCTGCTTTGGCCTGGCCGGCAATATCAAATGCAACGCCATGATCGGGAGAAGTGCGAACGCCATTCAACCCGGCAGTAAAATTTACGCCTTCACCAATAGACAATGATTTAAAAGGGATCAATCCCTGGTCGTGGTACATGGCTAATACCCCATCAAATTTTTCGTACTGGCCCCGGGCAAAAAAAGCATCTGCAGGATAGGGTCCAAAACAAAATATGTCACGCTGTTTGGCTTCATGGATAGCAGGCTTAATGATCTCTTTTTCTTCCTTACCAATTAGTCCTTCATCACCCGCATGTGGATTCAAACCCAGCACTGCAATCCTTGGCTTATTAATATTGAAATCCCTTTTTAAAGAATTGTTCATGATTTGCAGCTTGCTTAAAATAGCGTCCCGGGTAATGTGTTTAGCAACATCCTGAACAGGCACATGCTCTGTAAGTAAAGCAACCCGCATGTTCTCAGCAAGCATGAACATCACTACATCCGGGGCATTGTACAGGTTTTTTAAATAAGGTGTGTGGCCCGTAAAATTAAACTGGTCACTCTGTGTATTGCTTTTGTGGATGGGAGCAGTGACTAAGCCATCGATAAGCTTATCTTTTAAAGCCTGGCCGGCAGCTTTCAAACTAATAACTGCATATTTTCCGCCGATATCATTTAAAATGCCGGGATTGATATTTATTTCTTCATCCCAGCAGTTGAACAGGTTTACCTGTTTATTATTGATCCGGTTCAATTCTTTTGTACTGGTAAAATTGATATTGATATCAGGTAAGCTTTTCCTGTAAAAATTGATGACCTTATTGTT
>JBKJMZ010000018.1:0-32844 GCA_046596255.1 Ferruginibacter sp.
CCATACCCTACCCAAAAATCCTTTCCCTTATTGCTGAAATCCTGTGCCGATGCACTACTTATGGTAATAAAAGTAATGGCGAGAAGTATAATTTTTCTCATACGTTGTTTGTATAAATTAAGTTTAGTTAAGTAAACAATAAAGCCAAATTAGGGATGCTTAGTTCTGGGGGTTTGCTGCCTTACATGGATAAAAGAAATACACAGTTTTTGCACAAGGATATGGAGTGATCAAATATAACCATTTACACCTTAATTAACTATATCGGTATGTTTTTTTTATATGAGTGGTATTTCAATTTGATTTTCAACATGTTTAGTCACTAGGGCCCTTGGGCTTCAACGCATGCTAAGGAAGGTCAGCATCAATAATTGATTATCATCCGGCTTTAATACAAATAAGTGATTGGGTCAGTAGTTACAAAACAGGCACAGTTGTTCCAGCATAGCATAGGTCATTTTATCAAGTTTACTCGTAAGCACCGGTTAATAATATAAAAAATTTCTAACCCAGCTAACACTTCTAAACTCCCTAAACTTTCTAACCCCTCTTAACCGTTAAACATCCTAAAACAAAAAAGCCGCATAGAAATGCAGCTCTTTGTTAAGAATCTTTCGATTCTGTAACCCCCAAAGAAAACATCGTGAACCAAGCATTTACGTTACACTGTTGGGGGCACCGGTATTAACGCGTTTAGGGTTTTATTATTTTGCTTGCTGGTATTTTTAAAAATCGGGGTAAACCGATCTTATCTTAATTTTTTAAATTACTCCCTGCTCTTGCGGTATTTTGTACAACTACCGGTATCAGTCTCCAATGCCAGGGTAATATTTCCAGGTGTACTTTGCCGGCTAAATTCCTGACAGTATTTTGTAAGATCCTCATTAGAGGCAGATCAAAATATAGTTTGATATTCTTTTTCATGAATGGTAGTTTTAAAAACGGAAGCTGACTATTGATCAGCCAGCTTCCAGTTACTTAGTTTTTGATCAATCTTTGATTATCGATCACTGCACCGTTCATGCTCAACTGGGCAATATACATCCCGGTAGCTAACCCTTTCAGGTCGGCTACCTGGATGTTATTGTAACCCTTACTTATTGTTGCTTGCTTGGATAACATTGTTTGACCTTCCATATTCATAATACGGACCTGTGCAACACCACTTTCTGTTGAAGAGTACCTGATATTTACACTCTCCACAAAAGGATTGGGAGAAACCTGCATCACCACACCTGCCTTAGCCTGCAACCTTACAGCAATTACTTTACTGTAGGTGAATTTGCCATCTATATCAAATTGCTTTAAGCGATAATACACAACTGTTCTTCCCTGCAATTCGTTAGAATTATCTTTAAACTGGTAGCTTTTATTGGCACCATTAACAAAACCATCGAGTACTATACCTACAGCACTATAATTATTCATATCAAATGATCTTTCCACTTCAAAATGACTGTTATTCACTTCCTGGGTTGTTAACCATTTCAGTAAAACTGATTTGTCATTAACAACAGCATCAAATGATAAGTATTGAACAGGCAAAGTTCCACCTTCAGGTACATTACAAACAAAAGAAGTTGAATTAGGGTAGTGAAAATATATTTGCCAGGTTGGACTGGTTGGGGGAACATTACCGTTAAGGATACAATAACTGATAACGTTTTGTGACGCACATTTAGAAACATCAGGAGCACCAAAAACTATATTTAGTCTCACTCCGTTATCATAAATAGAATCCAAAATGGGAATTACTGCCGGACAGGTGGCAAAATATAATTTTAATAGTCCCTGGCCGCATGAGCCATTTCCATTATTTCTTCTAAAATTAGTTGGACAAGAAGGGGACTGAGCGAAACTTGTAAGACATAACATTAACAATATTACTGCAAGAGTAAAATTTTTCATTTTCTTTGTGGTTTGAGGTTCAGAAATTTGGTTCTGATAGGGTTTTGACGTAGGGCCTGAGGCCCGGACCAAAATTTGGAGGTTTCTTAGAGGAGGTTGGAGTTTAGGTTATGAAAAAAAGAATAACCGAGGTAATCGTCATTTCTAATTTCAATGCAAACATAAAACGCTTTTTCGAAAAACGCAAACATTCGCCTCAGTAATTTTACGGTATTTATGGGAAAACCACGTAAAATGGTATTTTCTTTAAATATTTCTAAGGGTAGTAATCTTTCTACATATACAATTTCTAACAATTCGATATAAAAAATAGAAAATATTTTTTTATCGGATACTTCTCATTGTTAAAACCGCATGAAAGCTGTCTTTTTTTAAAAGATCACATATTATATACTAACCTCTTTAAGTTACATTATACTAAATAGTGAATCAAGATTTATTTACTCACTTGATAAGACATTAAGTCATAATACTCAACCTTAATATTCCCAGCAATTACAACCGCTTCCAATTTTTCCGTGATACTCCAAAATAAAATCTTATGAAAATTACCTGGATCATTTTTAAAAACAGTTATAAAGTTAAAATTTTAACGAATCTAAATTTCTATATTCAATTTTATAGCTGTAGAAATTTATAAAATACTTAATTCCAATAATCTAACTTACAATTTTAAAATTTTAGCTAGATTTTTACGATTTTGATATATTTGGCGATTTTTATAGGATTTTAATGAGATAATAATTGAATTTATATAATAAACAAATACTATAAAATAATGTTTTTCAATATTTTATGTAAATTATTATTTTAACTCATATTTTAGCTGAATAAATGTCTACTCTTAACTCGATAGATAAGGCCACATTCTAATTTTATTAGCGATGTTTAAAACCAACTTTCAGGCTTTTATGGTAATCTTATTTTCTTGCCTTAAATTACAAACAGAAAAATAGCACATGAAAACACAACTCCTCTTCTACCCCATCGCAGTTTTTTTAATTGTAATTTTAGCGCCATCATGTCAGTCGCCCAAAGAATTAGTGTACCGTGATTTTAAGAACGTAAAAATTGAAAAAGCGGGTTTTGCGGCCACTACCCTAAAAGTTGACCTGATATATTATAACCCCAATAATTTTGGATTACAACTTAAATACACCGATCTGGATATATATGTAGATAACAATTACCTTGGGCATAGCTCCCAGGATTACCAGATAACCATCCCAAAACTTGCAGAATTTACCCTGCCTATTGCCATTGAGGTGGACATGAAGAACCTCCTAAAAAACTCATTATCGAGTTTATTAGGCAAAGAAGTAATGGTAAAGATCACCGGAACGGTAAAGTTGGGAAAGGCCAATGTTTACAAAACCTTCCCGGTTAATTACGAGGGATTACAGAAATTTTCTGCTTTTTAGTATAATCAGGTCCTATATTAAAGGCCCGGAGCCTGCATTTTTTGAAGAAAAATTAAATCAAAGTAAATTATTGCTTTACTGCGGGGTTTGCAGCCTTGGCTTTGGCTGCTTCTATTTCTATTTTACAGTCCTTAGGCAATCTTTTATAAGCATATTCTTCTGCTTCTATATCATCGGCATCATAGCCGAGGTTGGCAATGGCCACTTTTATATTCTCCAGTGTTGTACGGTCGTTTAACCAGGTAACTGTAGTAGTTTTTTGCCTGATATTGGTTTTTACCGAGGTTACCCCTTCTGTATGACTTATAAAGAATTCAACCTTATCCTTACATTTATCACAAAGTACCGTAGGGGTTTTAATAACTGCTTTACCAGCCACTTTTTGAGTTTGCTGGTATTGGGAAAAGCCAATGGAAACAAAACAAAAGGAGGATATTAAGATGAGTGAAAATGCTTTCATGCCGATAGAATTTGGGGCAAAGTTATTGTATACCTTTCCAATTTGCGGGATCAGAACTCCAATTTAACAATGTATTTTGTTCATCTACCTTTACGATTCCTTTTTCCAGGGCAAGTCCGATAAGTATGTGATAGTTTGTTAACGAGCAATACGGGATCCCGGCATCAGTAAATGCCTTTTCAGCCACTTCAAATCCATACGTAAATATGGAGACCATGCCAATCACTTCGGCACCGGCAGCTTTTAATACTTCGCAAACCTGTAAGCTGCTTTTACCAGTGGAGATCAGGTCCTCAATGACCAGTACTTTTTGTCCTTTTTCAAAAACTCCCTCAATCTGATTGGTTAAACCATGCTCCTTAGGCTTTGGGCGAACATATATATAAGGCAGTTTAAGCTGGTCGGCTGCCATAGCCCCCCAGGCAATTCCAGCAGTGGCTACTCCGGCTAATACTTCTGCTTCAGGGAATCTTTCAAAAATAACACTGCACATCTCGCTTTTGATAAAATCACGGATATAAGGAAAGGATAAAACCTTGCGGTTATCACAGTAAATAGGGCTTTTCCAACCACTGGCCCAGGTAAAGGGTTCTTGTGGACTCAGTTTTATTGCATTAATTTGTAAAAGCTTTTCAGCTACGGCTTTTTCGTTAGTCATGCCACGAAGGTAAACAGGAATTAGGAATTAGGAATTAAGAATTAAGAATTAAGAATTTAAGCCTTCAATCAACTATTAACCTTTCACTATTAACCTTTAACCATTTAACCTCTATGTATATCAATATTTACTTTGGCGATAAGCCGGTTATACTTTGTAATGAAATTGATAAAGACCTTAACGAGATCCTGCATCACCCCGATGCGGTATTTGTTGATGAGATATCGCCAAGGGCAATGAAATCGATGCTGCACGAGATAAAGAAAGAAGAATTTCATGCAGGGGTTATATGGAACAGCGATCTTGAAAAACTTAAAGAAAGTTTCTTTAAGAATTTTAAAGTAATTGAAGCAGCGGGAGGTATTGTTCAGAACGAGAAAAAAGAGATACTTTTTATTCACCGGCTGAGTAAATGGGACCTGCCTAAAGGAAAGATCGAGAAAGGAGAAAAAGAAGAAGATTGTGCATTGCGGGAAGTGACTGAAGAGACCGGAGTAACCGATCTTCATTTAAAAAAGAAAGTAGGAGAAACTTACCATGTGTATGATGAATTTGGCAAACATTTTTTAAAAATATCGCATTGGTATTATATGACCTGCTCATCAAAACAGGAATTAAAACCGCAGACAGATGAACACATAACAGCAATAAAATGGGTGAAGACCCTGAATATTAAAGAGCCCATGCAAAATACCTATCCTTCCATAAAAAATATACTGAGTAAGTTTTTTGATGAGCCGTGAGATGGAGTTGGGAGTCAGGAGTTAGGAGTCGTTCTAACTTTATCAGTTTCAATTTTGGCTTTTTGATTTTTTACTTTCTTTCAACTTGTTTCTTCAAAATAGCCACTGTTAGCCTGCTGATACAAACCAGTTTCTTCCTGTCATCATGAATTTTTATATCCCATACATGTGTAGTTGCGCCAATATGAAGTGGTGTGCAGGTTGCAGTTACATAACCTTTGGTAGCACTGCGTACATGATTGGCGTTGATCTCTAATCCAACACAGATGAATTTATCTGCATCTATCACAAAATGAGAAGCAAGGCTGCCCACCGTTTCAGCTAATGCACAACTTGCACCGCCATGCAATAGACCATACGGCTGTTTGGTACGCTCATCAACCGGCATACGCATTATAAGATAATCGTCACCCAGTTCTACCCATTCCATACCTAATAACTCTCCCATGGTTTTGGGGCCAAGAGGATTCAGGTCAGGTAAGCTGAGGGATTTATTGAACCAGATAGACATAATTGAAAAATGAATTGAAGATGAATTGAAGATGAATTCGCCACAAGGCGAATTCCTACTTTTTTATAGATTTATTTACCACATCGGGTAAAAACTGGGAAACATCGCCCCCATTTTTTAATACATCTCTTACAAGCGTAGAAGCAACAGAAGTAAATTTAGGAAGGCAAGTGAGAAAGATCGTTTCAACATGCGTATCAATGCTTCGGTTCATGTCGGCTATTGCCTTTTCATATTCAAAATCATTTACGTACCTGATACCCCGCAATATAAAATTGGCGCCAACTTTTTTACAGCAGTCTACTGTTAACCCATCATAAGCCAATACATCAACCTTCGGGTTATTTTTATAGATCTCTTTTAGCCACTTAACCCTTTGTTTTTCGCTGAACATTGGTTTTTTATTGGCATTACGCCCTATACCGATCACCAGTTTATCAAACAGGGGCAATGCCCGGTCAATGATATCTGTATGTCCCATAGTTACGGGATCAAATGTGCCGGGGAATAAACATATTCTATTCATTAATGGATAATTAAATAATGGATAATGGATAATTGTACAATGGATGACTCTTAAAACACATTTTATTCGTTTACTGCTACTCATAAGAAAGCAATGAAAACCGAAAACATTATCAATTATCCATTATCCAATTATCAGTTCGACTTATTTCCTGCCAGGAGATACAACACAGCCATCCGCACTGCAACGCCATTTTCAACCTGTTGTAATATTATGGATTGACTGCCATCTGCAACATCACTGTCTATCTCCACGCCCCGGTTTATTGGCCCCGGGTGCATAATTACTATTTCTTTCTTTAAACTTTCAAGCAATTTTTTACTTACCCCGTAAGCCAGGTTATATTCCCTTAATGAGGAGAACAGCACCTGGTTCTGTCTTTCAAGCTGTATGCGTAATATATTGGCAACATCGCACCATTCCAACGCCTTTTTTATATTGTATTCAACTTTTACCTGCAGCGCCTCAGTTATATGTTTTGGAATGAGCGTTGGCGGACCGGCCACCATTACTTCTGCACCCATTTTATTCAACAGGTAAATATTACTGAGTGCAACTCTTGAGTGCATGATATCTCCTACCAGCACCACTTTTTTGCCTTCAAGTGATCCCAACCTTTCCTGTATGGATAATGCATCGAGCAAAGCCTGGGTGGGATGCTCATTGATACCATCGCCTGCATTAATGATCGCAGCAGGAATATGTTTGGCTAAAAAATGCGGTGCCCCGCTTGCACTGTGCCGCATTACTACCATATCCACTTTCATGCTTAAGATATTGTTCACCGTATCCAACAATGTTTCGCCTTTTGATACCGAAGAAGCTGATGCCGAAAAATTGATCGTATCTGCGCCAAGTCTTTTTTCTGCCAGTTCAAAAGATATCCGTGTTCGGGTTGAATTTTCATAAAACAAATTCACAATGGTTACATCACGTAGCGATGGCACTTTTTTTACAGGCCTCTGTAATACTTCTTTGAATTGTGTAGCGGTTGATAAAATAAGGGAAATATCTGTTGCAGTGAGGTCTTTAATGCCCAATAGATGTTTGGTAGATAGTTGCATTAAGGAGCGAAGTTAGGGGAAAATGACTAATGGATAATTTTATAATTGATAATTAATAATTTTTTCGACTTGTAGCAGCTTTCATTTTAGGGTAGTGCCTGAGATTTAAAACATTATCAATTTTCCATTAACCCATTATCCATTAATACAGCACCACCGCCTCCTTATCCCACTCCACTTTTACTTTTTGAGAGATGACCGAATCTATGGCTTTGCCGCAATAATCAGGCTGAATGGGCAGTTCTCGGTTGAACCGCCTGTCAACCAAAACACAAAGTTCTACTTTTTGTGGCCGGCCAAAATCCTGTATGGCATCCAGTGCGGCACGTATAGTACGCCCGGTGTACAAAACATCGTCAATCAAAACCACTTTCTTTCCTTCAATGGAAAAAGGAATATCAGTTGTATTGGCTACATGTAATTCATCCCTTACATCATCGCGGTAGAAAGTAATATCCAGCATACCGTATTGCAGCTTTTCGCCGGGGCATAATTCTTTTATACATTCCATGATCTTTGAGCCTACCTGCACTCCACGTGGCTGTATCCCAATAAATACAGTACCTGATAGATCCTGACTGTTCTCTAAAAGCTGGTGCGCCAGTCTTAATATTGTTAGCTGTAACTGTTGTTTATCTAAGATCGTTTTCAAAGTAAATGATTTACAAAGCCTCACCCCAACCTCCCGATGCATCGGGAGAACTCGAAGTTGGCAGTTTATTTTTTCAATATTTCATTTATATGTATACAGTCTACGCTTTTATCTCCGCTTCAATCTTCTTCATTTACTCTCCCCTTCGGGGAGAGATAGAGAGGGGCCGGATTTTTATTTTTCCTGCATAAACGGGTAACGGTAATCTGTTGGTGAATTAAATGTTTCCTTAATTGTTCTTGCACTTAACCACCGGTATAGATTTAAGATTGAACCTGCTTTATCATTGGTACCGCTTCCTCTTGCTCCGCCGAAAGGCTGCTGTCCTACTACTGCACCTGTTGGTTTATCATTGATATAAAAATTACCTGCACTGTTGCGCAACCTGTCTGTCGCCATTTCTACCGCAAAACGATCCTGTGCGATCACAGCACCGGTTAATGCATAAGGCGAAGTTTCATCAACCAGTTTTAATGTTGATTCATATTTATTCTCGTCATAAATATAAACAGTAAGAACGGGCCCAAATAACTCTTCGCACATGGTTACATAATTAGGATCTGTTGCTTCAATAATAGTTGGCTCAATAAAATAACCTTCTGTTTTATCACACTTACCTCCTACCCATATCTTTGCTGCAGCATCTCTTTTTCTTGCGCCTTTGATGTATCCTTCCAGCTTGTCAAAACTTTTTTCGTCGATAACTGCATTAATGAAATTAGTAAAATCTTCCACCGTTCCCAGCTTCATCGTCTTCACCTGCTCTACCAGTTTCTTCTTTACTTCTGCAGCTATATTAGATGGAATGTATGCCCTTGATGCAGCAGAACATTTTTGCCCCTGGTACTCGAATGCGCCTCTTGCCAAAGCTGCAACCACCACATCCGGATCTGCACTCTTATGTGCGATCACGAAATCCTTGCCACCGGTCTCGCCCACGATACGTGGATAAGAACGGTACATGCTCATATTCTTTCCGATCGTTTCCCACATTTTATTGAATACCCCAGTGCTGCCTGTAAAATGTATGCCTGCAAAATCCCGGTGATTAAAAACAACTTCACCAATGGTTGGCCCATCTATAAATACGAGGTTAATTACGCCATCGGGCAGACCTGCTTCTTTTAAAATGCGCATGAACATCTGTGCGCTGTACACCTGTGTGTTAGCGCATTTCCAGATAACAACATTGCCACACATGGCTGCTGATGTTGGCAGGTTACCGCCAATCGCAGTAAAATTGAATGGCGTTAATGCAAATACAAAACCTTCCAGCGGACGATACTCCATGCGGTTGTTCATATTGGGACCGCTGATAGGCTGCTGGCGATAAATATCACTTAAAAAGTGTACATTGAAACGTAAGAAATCGATCAATTCACAGGCTGCATCTATCTCGGCCTGGAAACAATTTTTGCTCTGACCAAGCATGGTAGTACCGTTAATGTAAGGTCGGTATTTGCCTGCTAAAAGATCAGCTGCTTTTAAAAATATATTTGCACGATTTTCCCAACTCATGTTGGCCCATTTATCTTTTACTTTTAATGCTGCGTTAATGGCTTTGGTAACATGTTTTGCTTCACCAACATGAAATTGCCCAAGTAAATGCTTACGCTCATGCGGCGGACGTATCTCAACAGTCTTTCCTGTTCTTACTTCTTCTCCACCGATGTACATGGGAACATCGATCTTTGAACTTTTCAGTTCTTTTAAAGCAGCTTTAAGCGCAAGCTTTTCTTTTGAACCCGGTGCATAAGAAAGTACAGGCTCATTAACCGGCATGGGGTAATAAAAGTCTCCGTATTGCATAAAAATAATTTTAGAATATTTAAATACTGTTCGATTTTAATGTTGAGCAAAGGTATGCAGTACAAGAGTGCGACGCAACGATGTTTAATAGAATTTCAGATGCTGGTAACATAATATTTCTACCGCAGAGAAAAGGAGTTGCTGAGTTAACACAGAGAATCTCTGCGAAACCGCTGCTTCTTTGCTACTCTGCGCTGAATTTAAACTTCTGTTTCCTTCTCACTCATCAAATACGCCTTAATGAACCCATCCAGTTCCCCATCCATCACCGGGCCCACATTACCCACTTCATAATCGGTTCGGTGGTCCTTGATCATTTTATAAGGGTGAAAAACATAACTTCTGATCTGGCTTCCCCACTCTATCTTTTTCTTCTTGCTGTTGCTGGCATCTTTCAATTCGTTCCGCTTTTGCAGCTCAATTTCATAGAGGCGGCTTTTCAACATCTGCATGGCCATTTCCCGGTTTCCAAGCTGGCTCCTATCCTGCTGGCAAACTACTACAATACCCGTCGGAATATGGGTTAACTGTACCTTGGTCTCTACCTTGTTCACGTTTTGCCCACCGGCGCCCCCACTTCTTGATGTTTCCATTTTTACATCCGCAGGGTTGATGTCTATCTTGATCGTATCATCCACCAAAGGATATACATTAATAGATGCAAATGAAGTGTGCCTGCGGGCATTACTATCAAAAGGGGAAATACGCACCAGGCGGTGTACCCCATTCTCTGATTTTAAAAAGCCATAGGCAAAATCACCTTCAAATTCGTAAGTACAGGTTTTAATACCGGCTCCATCTCCCCACTGCCAGTCGATCTCGGTAACCTTCCAGCCCTGCTTTTCGGCATACATGCGGTACATACGGGCAAGCATTTCGGCCCAGTCCTGGCTTTCGGTACCGCCGGCACCACTGTTGATCTGCAGCACTGCAGGGAGTTCATCCTCAGGTTCGTTAAGCGTACTTTTAAATTCGGCTTCTTCTATTTTTTCAATAGCAAGATCAAATGCCTGTTTCACTTCTTCTTCGGTGGTTTCGCCAGCTTTCCAAAAATCAAATAATACGGCAAAATCTTCCACAGCAGTTTCCACTGCATGGTAAAGATTTATCCAGTACTCATGAACTTTGATCTCTTTCAGGATAGCGGTTGCACGGACATTATCATCCCAAAAACCCGGCGAAAGTGAAAGTTGTTTATCATTGGCTGTTTTAGCCTGTCGGTTAGCGACGTCAAAGAAACCTCCCCAAGACCAGCACACGGTCCCTCATAGATTTAAGATGTTCTGTTGTCATGGCGCAAAGGTAATTGATTAAGATACATGGACCAACCCGCGGATTTATATATACACATCCGGAACCATTTAAATAAATTTTGCGTTTATAGAATAAGTAGGTATCACTATCACTGATTATATTGTAAAAATGGGTACGATGAAACAAAAAATAGTTAACTTTAAATTCCCCCATCATTTTTAACTGTATTGAAACTACATGCCGATCTATCGTCACATATTGGGTCTATTGATTACGGGGGTATTAGTATGTACAATGCATAATACTACATCGGCACAAAGCTGCCCTCCCAATATTGATTTTGAGTACGGGTCATTTAATAACTGGACATGTTATACCGGCAGGGTTGCTGCAGTTGATGGGGTTAACTATATCAACTTTGATTATGCGGGTACACCGGTCTCCAACCGTCATACGCTGTTAGCGGCCAATCCCAACCCAGGCGTTGATGAATATGGAGGGTTTCCTAAGAAATGCCCCAATGGCAGCGGGTTTTCCATTAAACTCGGGAATAATGCGGCAGGCCGCGAGGCTGAAGGTGTATCTTATGATTTTACCATCCCGGCAAATGCAAATACCTATAACCTGATCTATAATTATGCAGTAGTGTTCCAGGATCCGGGTCACCATGTTTCTGAACAACCAAGGCTCGACCTGATGGTTCAGAATCTCTCCGATGGTTATCCCATCATGTGTTCCTCCTTTTCATTTTTTGCCAACGGATCCCCACTGCCGGGTTTCCAGCGTTCATCAAATCCCGGTGGCAATACTCCTGTATGGTACAAGACCTGGACTGCAGTTTCCATAAACCTCGATAACCTGGCCGGGAAATCCATCAGGCTGTTCTTTAAAACTGCCGATTGCACTTTCCAGATACATTTTGGCTATGCCTATATTGATGTAAATACAGAATGCAGCGACAGGTTTGAAGGCGCTGATTTTTGCCCTGATGATGTTTCAGTAAGCGTGAATGCCCCTTATGGTTATCAATCATATACCTGGTATAACAGCAATTTTACGCAGGTGCTGGGAAATTCTCAAACATTAACATTTATACCGCCACCCGCTACGGGTACACAGGTAGCAGTGGTAGTAGTTCCTTACAGTGGATACGGCTGCCTTGATACTTTATATACATATCTCCATGATACTTTAACTTACCAGGCCAATGCAGGGATGGATAAAAATTCGTGCAATAACAGTATTGTGCAAATTGGCGTGCCGCCCAAGCCTGGCTGGTTCTATCAATGGAGCCCCATTACAGGTTTAAGCGATGGATTGATATCTAACCCATACGCAACGCCGGATACAACAACCAATTATATTTTAACGGTACGCCATAATGGTGGCGGATGTGTTAGTACGGATACCGTTACCGTAAGGGCAGCCAAACTTTACGACAGCCTGCAGGTGCTGGGTAAGGTAAATTGGTGTATTGGCAGCGGCGACAGTACGGTATTGCAGGTGCTGCCTGTGGATAGTGTGCAATGGTACCGGGATGGCATAGCTATACCCGGCGCTAATCAATTACGATACCGGGTAACACAAACCGGGACTTACCATGCGATGATCTATAGCTTTTTAGGCTGCAGTTTAATGACTAAGTCGCAGGAAGTGAATATCTCATCCATACCTGTGTCCGGCTTTACGGTTGATAAACCAACTCAATGCATGGTTAATAACAGGTTCGTTTTTACCAATACCAGCACCAATGCGGTTGGCCCCATGCAATATAAGTGGATCATGGGTGATGGATTTATTGCAACCTCCCGTAACCTTACTTATAGTTTTAAGAACCCCGGTGTTTACGAAGTAATAATGGTGGTTTACAGTAATGCGGCCTGTGCCGACAGTACCACCATGACCATCACGGTAAATGCCAATGTCTTTGCCGCCTTTACGGTTAACCCGGTATGTGAAAATGAGCCTGTATTACCCGTGAATAATACCATTGACCCGGGCAATACAACCGTAAATTATTTGTGGAATTTTGGGAACGGCCAAACATCAACGTTACGTAACCCGCCGGTACAATATTACCCCGGCCCGGGTGAATATGTCATGAGCCTTTCGGTAAGTTCAACACAATGCCCGTTCCCTTTAAGCATTCAAAAAAGATTTGTAAGGATAGAGAAGCCCATACCTGGTATCATTAACCCGGTAGCTTATGCCGTGGCCAATCTGCCGCTTACTTTAGAATCAAGGCCAATTGGTAATTCGGTAATGTGGACACCCGCAACAAACCTCGATAATGCAGCCAGCTATACTCCCGTGTTTAATGGCAATATAGAACGCATTTATAGCATTGAACTTAAAACTGCAGCCGGATGTATTACGGTAGATACCCAGGTGGTAAAGATCAACAAGAATATTGTGATCTATGTACCCAATGCATTTACACCAAATAAAGACGGGCTTAATGATGTTTTAAAACCTTTTATGATCGGAATAAAAGAACTGAAATATTTTAAGATCTTCAACCGCTGGGGAGAACTTATTTTTCAAACGCAGGACCCTAAGACAGGCTGGGATGGCCGCTTTAAAGGCAACCCTATTTTAACCGAGACCCTCGTTTGGATGCTTCAGGGCATTGGTGTTGATAATAAAACCCATAATGCAAAAGGAAGTACTGTGTTGATAAGGTAGTTAGTTTAGGGGTTTAGGAGTTTAGAGGTTTAGGAGTTTAGGGTTTAGGGTTTAGGAGTTTAGGGTTTAAATTTTGGACTAACTTTGCAGCCCATATTTAACAACAAACAACAAACAACAAACAACAAACAACAAACAACAAACAACAAACAACAAACAACAAACAACAAACAACTAAAAACTAAAAACTAACAACTAACAACTAACAACTAGCCCTTGCCTCCCCGCTACTTCATCACTAACAAGCCCTTCAATATGGTCTCACAGTTTGTAAGTACACATGATGTACAGCTGCTGGGCGACCTAGATTTTGATTTCCCTCCCGGTACTCATGCAGTGGGCAGGCTTGATAATCATTCCGAAGGATTACTGATACTTACCACCAATAAAAAAGTAACCAGGCTTTTATTTTTAAGTGAAGCGCCACATAAAAGAACCTACCTGGTGCAGGTAAACAATATTATATCTGCCGAAAATTTACAAAGATTACAGACAGGTGTTGAGATCAGGATCAAGACCGGTGTAAAGTATATAACCACGCCCTGTGATGTTGGCATTGTAAACGATCCTGGAAAATTATATGATCTCGGCTCACGCCTTACCGCCTACTACCCTTATACCTGGTTACTGATGACCATTACCGAAGGCAAGTACCACCAGGTACGTAAAATGATTGCTGCCATCAGGCACAAATGTAAAAGGCTAATCCGTATAAGTATCGAAGACCTTGAGCTGGATGGATTAAAAGCTGGTGGGGTAAGAGAGGTTGATGAAGCAACCTTTTTTAGAAAACTGAAACTTTAACACTGCCAGTTTACGCTATGCTTCGATACAAGCTCAAAAATTGAATTAAAAACTTTGGCTTTCTTTTGTTTCTCTGATGGCGATTTTATCGTTTGCTAACTAAAAAAACTTAAAATAGAAAAAACAATATTATTTACATCGCTACTTTTTACCTACCTGGTGCTCCTGAAAAACGAGTTCCAGGATCATATGGGAAATTACCGGAGATTTTCAGTTGATCACCAGCCACAGGGTGTATAATATTATGGAGGCTGGCCAGGAGGAGACAGCGGCAGGGCTTTTATTCAAAATAATCATCAATTGGTTGCCTTTTGTTTATAAACATTTACAGCTTATTAACGAGGTAATTCCCTGCAATTGCAGTTTAAACCTTAAGTTTGCCATAAACCTACCCTGATGGAATTAAAGTATGTAAAGAACATACAGTTTACAAGACTGATAAAAGTTGACGGCCAGCTTAAGGAATTTAATTTTAGAAAACCCAACGGCAAACAGCAGGGCCCTTTTACTGTAGATGTTATTGACGCAAGAGGCAACCGCATTATCTTTAATATGGAGTGGATGGAAACTGCCTGGAAGATAACAAGCAGTGATCTGCCCGACTGGGTAGTGCAAAGCGAAGGCGCATTTCATGAAATTATTGAAGAAGAATTTAAATCCGGTTCTTAACCGGCATAGCATTAAGAGAAAAAGCTTTTGTTCCTTTGAACAAAAGCTTTTTTATTATAAGTTGATCCTAAAAAATTAATTGAATTCTGCCAATACCGTAATTGTTGGTTCCTTTGCCACTTTACCGGCTGCAATGGCAGCTCCGTTAACCCCGTAATCTTCCAGCTTAACACTGAAATCTCCAGCTGTTTTAATTGACTTACCACTTACCGTAACAGTACCTTTGGTTTCAATAGGTTTAGTAACGCCATGCATGGTAAGATCTCCCTTAACGATAACCTTATACACCCCGTTTTTATTGAATTTAACCTTTTTTAAATTCACAATATTACCCGTAAAACTGGCTGTAGGAAATTTTTCACTATCCATCCAGCCTGCATTGTTAAAATGCTCCTGTATTTTTGGGTTTGAGAATGTAAAACTTTTAATAATGGCTTCAAAAGCAACTTTACCGGTCTTGGTATCAAGCGATGCAATTACGGTTTTGTTCTCTGCCCTGGGTAATTTATCAATGCTGGTTGTTGCATCAAAATTAATAGTGGCCGATGTGGTTGTTTTCTTTTGTGCAAACAGCAAACCTGTTGCTAATACCAATGCCAACGAGAGGATCGTTTTTTTCATGGTGTGTTTTTTTGTTTTTGATTTTTAGTTTTTAATTTTTAATTTTTTACTTCTTATTCAAAGCACAACGTTTAAAAGTTATATACTCAGTTTCCAGGATATTACTAAATACCCCATTGCTGCAACTGCCTTTGATAGATACCTGGTCACCCACCTTCATTGCTTTAGCTTCGGCAAGGTGCTGTTGCTGGAAGGCAAAAATAATATAGGCACCGTTCCCCGCAGTCTCAATCATTTTAATGTTCATCGTTGTATCTGCAGGCTCAATAGCCGATACGGTTCCATTCACCACGATGATCTTTTCTGAATATTTTGTATTGGCAGCCTTCATATCCTGCCGGAACTCTTTGATGAACTCAACGGCATTTACGGTATAGTCAGCTTTTATGCTGGCCGTATCATCATATGTAAGCGTAAAAAGGTACCAAACTATGGCTACACCGGCAAGCAGCAATAGAAACCCTCCGATCAGCCATTTTTTATACACTTTACCGGTTTGCTTACCCAACATTTTTAAACCCTTTTTTTATTCATAAAAAACAAATATATAGTGTTTGAACATTGAATTGAGGTTTAATCATAAATAAATTCCTTTCATCCTGTTAATATGTGACCAGGTTATAGGAAAAGGAGCACTTTCCTAAATGTATAATAATTGGCAGGCAATTTGTTTTGAGTTAAAACCTATAATTTCACATTAAAGAAAAGCATTGCTTCAAATAGTATATACCCTTATCAATTACCGCATAAGGCTGGTTATATTAACCTGTAGTATAGCTTTATCATTGCCTGTAAGTGGTTTTGTGGATCACGCTGATACAAGTGGTAAAGTAACTTCTACCCTCAAACAGGCTATTGAATTTCTTGACAAGGTAGATAAGCTTGCAACCAGCCCCCATTGGCCTAATATCAAACCGGTTCTATTTCTTAAGAACCTAAAGGATAATATTCATGACCCCATCAACATCTATGCCGGCAGGGGCACCAATTTTTGCGGCTATGGAGCACTTACTTACCTGCTTATAAAAGATGACCCACTTGGCTATGCAAAGCTTTTGCTGGAATTATACCGGGAAGGTAAGGCAAGGTTTGCTGTAGTAGATTTTAACCCATCGGCTGCTGTAAAGCAGGGAGCGGGCCTCATCAGGTATGCCGGTAAGCTGGATGTTTGCCCGGCTGAACAAATGTGGTACCTGACCCTCGCAGGGCATTTTAAGGGCTATGTCAATATCTTCAACCGTAAATACGATCCAAACGACCAGAATACATTCTGGGCTTCAGTAAACTATTCCAAATTCAACCGCATGGTGAGCCAGTTGCTGAATTACAGGTCGAGGGCCAGGGGTGCCGATCTCAAAAGGCCTTTTATTGATGACCTGTATAATTATATCAATGAAAGAATGCAAAACGGCACAGTAGTACTGTATCTTAACAACCGCATCCTGCATAAAAAGAACCATACCTTAAAACTGTCGATCCCCACCCATTTTGTTGTGGCCGAAAAGATAAGTATTGATAAGGATATCATTACCCTGATGTACTGGGATTATGGAAGAAAGACACAGATCCAGAAGTCATCCGCTTTTTTTAAGCAGATAATTTTCGGAATAACATATTTCACAAAAAATGAAAAAGCAATTGAATAAATCGCAGTTCATATGGATATTGATATGCAGTTCAGGAATATGCTTCTCCTGTTCGCCTAAGAACGTTTCTTCCAGGTATTACTACGAAAATGAAAAAGCGCTTGACAGGATCGAGAAAACCTACAGATCACTTTATCGCATAGAACCGTTCACCGTAGGTTTTACCGACAAGGAGTATAGAATAGTTTCGCTGGAGATCATTAAAGATACCGTTAGCTATATCAATGAATTCAATATTGATGAAACGCTACGTCTTGCCGATACCCTCAAGGCTTATAAATTAAATGCCGGAAAGATCAGCGCATTGATAAAAGAAATGAATGCTATCCGCTGTACCTGGATAAACCAGGCTGATTTTTATGTGGATGAGAAAAAACAGTCACTGATCTATTTGTCAATAAAGCCCGTAGCACAGAGACCTCTTTCTTCTGCTAAATATTATATCCTTACTTATTTTGAGCAGCCTCAGTATTATGACAAAGAAGGAAACCTGTTAGATAAAAAAACGGTGCGCCGGATCCGTAAATTCAAAGGCGATAGCTATAAGCGCATCAATAGTAAGGTGGCTTATACCGTATCCGGAACTTTCAGGTAGCATCAGCCCACCTGACCCGCAAATAAGCAGTATCTTAGAGACGATACAAATTTCTTTCCCTAAAATAATTTATGAATTCCTTCTTATCAAAACTAATAAGGCGTACCATACTGGAACAAAGGCCCGGTGTAAAAAACGAAAAGGAACTTTCGCAGTTTGAACTGGCCAAAGGATTTTATGAGCTGAAGGTTACTTTTTTCAGGACGATCAGGGACATTTTCCTGATCATTCTCGCCATATTCTCTGCGGCTTTTGGCCTGAAAAGTTTTTTATTACCCAGCAATTTTATTGATGGCGGCGCAACAGGTATTTCGCTGCTCATATCCGAAGTTGCAGGCATACCGCTGTATTATTTATTGATACTGATCAACCTGCCCTTTGTCTTTTTAGGGTATAAAATAATCGGGACCCAGTTTGCCATTAAAACTGCCCTGGCTATAACCGGCCTGGCCATATGTGTTGCCACCGTTCATTTTGAGCCGGTAACCAAGGATAAATTACTCGTTGCCATATTTGGCGGATTTTTTCTGGGTGCCGGCATCGGTTTATCGGTAAGAGGTGGTGCAGTTATCGACGGAACAGAAGTATTGGCTATCTTCCTCAGTAAAAAGTTAGGTACCACCATTGGCGATATCATTGTATTCATCAACATCATCGTGTTCTCAACTGCTGCGTATTTTTTATCTGTTGAAACTGCACTCTACTCCATGATCACTTACCTGGCTGCTTCAAGAACCCTGGATTTTATCATCGAGGGAATTGAGGAATACACATCGGTCACCATCATTTCATCCCACAGTGAAGAAATAAGGGAAATGATCATTAACAAAATGGGCCGTGGCGTAACCATTTATAAGGGGAAAAAAGGTTTTGGTAAAAGAGGTGAGACCAAGGATGTTGAAATTGTGTTCACAGTGATAACCCGGCTTGAGCTCAATAAGCTGAATACAGAACTTAAAAGAATAGATCCATTTGCCTTTATTGTGATGAGCAGCGTAAAAGATACCAAGGGCGGTATGATCAAAAAGAGGCCGCTAAAACACTAATACAATTTAATAAAGAACATACGCATTGCAAATACAATGATCAGGGCGCTCATGATATACCTTACCATGCGCTGCCTGCGCTCATTTTTAAAAAAAGACTCGGTAACAAAACCTGCAAAAAAAACGATCGTGCAATTGGTGATAAAACTGAACAGCATTTGTAAACCTCCAAGCATAAGATTTTGCGCCAGAAAATGACCCCTTTCTGGATGAATGAACTGGGGTATCAAAGAAAAATACAGGAATAGCGAACCCGGGTTAAGCAGGTTTCCTATGAATCCCTTGATATAGAATTGCATTAAGCCCTCAACTTTATTAGCCTCGGCTGCTTTTTGCCAACGCTCCTGTTTTAAATTTTTAATAGCCAGGTAGAACAGGTAAGCAATTCCACAGTAGCGTAAAATATCAAGTGCATGAGGCAAAGCCATCAGCAACACGGTTAAGCCAAAAACAACTGCACAAATATGTACAACAAATGCACTCACCACACCTGCTGCCGTAGCCCAACCCGCTTTACGGCCATACTCAAAAGTATAAGTGAGTAAAAGCATCATGTTTGGCCCGGGCGTAAGCGCAAAGCCCACCACAAAGAGTATATAGATCAGTATTTCGCTAAAGGGCATGCCAGCTTGGTTTATTAATGCAGATTTTATTTGTACGTAAAAAAGATCTCGGTAGCCCCATAACCGTACTGGCTGCTGTATTGGTTCACAAAAGAACTTACCTCATTTTTTAGTTTCAAAATATGATGTATCTCATCTCTCAGTTTACCGGCTCCTACTCCATGAATTATGGTTAGAACGGGTTGGTGGTGTGCGACGGCAAGTTCATAATATTTTTCAAAAGCTTTTAACTGCATGCTTAGTATCTCAAAATTGGTGAGATGTTTCCAGCTATCCGTAAGTTTTTCAATATGCAGGTCAACAACGGTACGGGCAGGTTCCATGTTTTGTTTTATTGTTCCTGCATCATAGATCCGGAAACCGGCATTGCCCAGCCTGCTAAGATCCACCTTTTCGGCTTCCACCCGGTCCGGGTAATCTTTCAGCAACAAATAAGAAAACCCCGGTTCATTCTTTAAAAGGATCTCTTCTATCTTTTTAAATAACTGTTTGGCTTTAAGCTTTAAAGAAGCTTCATAATAATCAGCTTTCTTTTTATCTGGTTCTTTCAAGGCAAATTCAAATTCAAACCGGGGGCTATCACTCAGGTCTTCAAATCTTACATCGTGCAGGTAAAAATCACTCAGCCGCTCAATGGTATTCTTCAACTGAAAATCGCTTTCCCCGCCTATCATCAAATTGTAAGTAAAGGTATAAGCCATTTCATCCTGGTTAACCAGGTAAAGCTTGAATTTTTCTACAACGTCATCATCAAAGATGTCCTTATCAAAAACAGGCAGGAAAGAAAGCAGCACCCCATCACCTTCCTTTACCTTTGGAATATATTTTTCTTTTTGCACCTGGTCTATAAAAACCTTTTTCTTTTCAGCTTTGCGCTTCTCGGTAAACATTTTAAAATAAGGAAAGTCTATCTGGTCGGCATAGGCGGGGAATTTTACACCCTTCACTTCAATGAGCACCATTTTTTCGTTCATGATCTCAAGTACTTTACCTTCTTCTTCGGTAAGTAATACAATTATTTTATCGCCAGGTTGATACTTCATATGAAATTTATAAATAGAAATGCATCCCACAAAGGTAGCACAGTATCCCGATAGCTATTGGGATGCGGCGTAGCCCTGCCCGAATGAATATGTTCAGGCGGGGATGAATATTAATGTTTATAAAACCCGGATAAAAAATTAAACTCCCGGTTGGGCTAATTTACTTTTTCTATAACCATACAAAAAGTAAATAATAATACCTAATGCAAGCCAGGCAATGAACCATACCCAGTTGCTTTTGCTCATGCCGGTAAGCAGGTACATACAGGTGATCACCCCCATTAAAGGAATAAGAGAATATTTTTTTACAAACGCCAGTATGGCCAGCACTATAGCAATTAACCAGAAAATGATCAGGGAGATATTGGGGATGGCCATATCCATGAAGGTCTTCTTACCGGATGTATACTCTTCACTGGCACTAAAATCAAAGTTAAAAAGATCGGTGAAATAAGTTACAGATAAAATATATGCCATGATGATGGCAGCTCCAACGATCAATGGGAAAATGAACTGGCCATTGATATAAGGCAGGTGAAAACGCCCCGGTATTTTTTGTTTACGTGGAATTAATAATACACCACCGCAAACCAGCACAAAGGCAAACAGCGTTGCAATACTTGTAAAATCTAAAACAAAGGTTTTATCGGTAAACAGGATCGGTATACCTACAACAAGGCCCGTAATAATTGTTGCAAAGGAAGGTGTCTTAAATTTTGGATGTATTTTTTGAAACACAGGTGGCATTAAACCATCTCTGCTCATGCTCATCCAGATGCGTGGCTGTCCCATCTGAAAAACCAGTAATACACTTGTCATGGCTATAACTGCTACAGCCGCTACCAGGAACTGCATCCAGCCCACGTCGAGGTTGTCTGATTCAAAAATAAATGCCAGCGGATCACCTACCCCATCAAACTTTCTGTAATTAACAGCACCGGTCAATACCAGCGTTAATAAAATATAAATGATGGTGCAAACCACCAGTGAAAGGATCATACCCCTTGGCAGGTCTCTCTGCGGGTTCTTGCTTTCTTCTGCAAGCACACTCACTGCATCAAAACCAATATAGGCAAAGAATACACTTGCAACCGCCAGCATAACGCCTTTAAATCCATTAGGCATAAAAGAGTTAACCCCATTGTCATCGGGTGGAGTCCAGTTAGCCGTAAGACCGTTTGAAAAAACAAGGTAACCGCCTACAATTATGATCAATGCAACCACGGCTATCTTTAGTACCACCATGATATTGCTGAAATTGCGGCTTTCTTTGATACCACGATAAACCAGGTAAGTAATAAGTAAATTAATGATCAAAGCCGGGAGGTCTAAAATAATTCTTAATCCCCCCATCACGGCAGAATTATTCCATGCTGCCAGTACTTCTGGATTTGTACTTCCATCTTCAATAGCATGCTTGGCTTCCATATAACTGGTAGAAAGATAAGCGGGGATATGGAGGTCCATATTCATACTTTGCCCCAGTTTATCAAGGAAAGAAGTAAAATAATCACTCCAGCTATATGCCACATAAATATTACCGATAGAATATTCCATGATCAATGCCCAGCCGATTACCCAGGCAAATAATTCACCAAAACTTGCATAAGCATAAGTATAGGCACTACCTGCAACCGGAATACGGCTTGCAAATTCTGAGTAACATAATGCAGTGAAAGCACAGGCAATACCGGTGATGATAAACAGGATAACAACACCCGGGCCACCATTAAATACAGCTCCCCCCAAACTACTAAAACTGCCGGCACCCAAAATGGCTGCAATTCCAAAAAACGTAAGGTCACGTACAGAAAGCACCCGCTTTAACCCGCCACCACCATGCGCATCATCACTACCCTCAGCTAAAATGTTTTCGATCTTTTTTGTGCGAAATAAGGAATTTGACATGTTGGTTTTGGTTTTAAGAAAAGGAAATTAAGAAAATATATTTACTTATGAGAACACGGGTAACTTTTAAACAATTGAGCTTTCAACTCCAAACTACAAACCCTAAACCATAAACAATATTAACTCTCCCGCATCATCAAATAATCTGCAAGCTCCTGCAATGGTTTTTTACGAACGGAGAGCACGGCTGTATCCTCCAGGTGTTTGAGCGCCGTGTTGAGATACTTATTTTTTAACTCCCTTGCCCAGTCATCTACTTTACAATCTTTAAAGATCTGCAACACTTTCTCCACTTTATCTGCAGGATTATTTTGCATCAATGCTTTTAATTCACCTAACTGATCCGGCTTTGCAGTTTCAAAAGCATGGATCATTAAAAATGTTTTTTTATTGGCCAGGATATCGCCTCCTGGTTTTTTACCGAACTTCTCCGGATTACCAAAAGCATCCAGGTAATCATCCTGCACCTGAAATGCGATCCCCAGGTTCTTACCAAACTCGTATAAATGTTGCTGGTTGCCTTCTCCTGCACCGCCTAAAATGGCGCCCAGCTTAAGGCTTGCAGCCAACAGTACAGAAGTTTTCAATGTGATCATGTTCACATATTCATCCATACCTACTGTTTCCCGTTTTTCAAAATCCATATCCATTTGCTGTCCTTCACAAACAGCACCCGCTGTATTATTAAAGAGGTAAAGCACTTTTTGCAGTTGGGCCAGTTTTATTTTATTCAGGTATTCATAAGCCCTCACAAACATGGCATCGCCTGCAAGTAAAGCAGTTGATTCGCCAAATTTTACATGCACCGTTTCAAAACCCCGGCGTATGGGCGCTTTATCCATGATATCATCATGTATCAGGCTGAAATTGTGAAAGAGTTCAATGGCTGCCGCTGCATTATAAGCATCAGGATCAATTTCATTAAATAACTGGTTACCCATTAAAACACAAACCGGGCGTATTCTTTTACCACCAATACCTAAAATGTATTGGGCAGGATCATACAAGGTTGAAGGCTGTTCCGGGAAATGCCGGATATTGAATTTTTCTTCAAAAAGTTTAGAAAGTTCTATGAATGAATGCATATTCTTAACCGCTAAGACACAAAGACGCAAATTGATTCAGCGCATTTGCTGTTAATTAATTTATTTTTTCTTTTTACCTGCAGACCTGGACCCAGCCTTAGATTTAGGAGCCCCAGGCCCCTTGTGGGCTGAATGACTTTTTACTTTAACAGCAACAGATCTTTTTGAAGATGCAGCAGATGATACGTCTTTGCCGGGAACCCATTCATAATCCAGTTGTCGCTTGCTCAAGTTCGCAGCCACCACTTTAATTCTCACCAGGTCGCCCATTCTGAACTTTTGGCCGGTACGCATACCAACCAATGCATAATCTGCATCATCCAGGCGGAAATCATCATAATCACTCAGGTCTCTCACGGTAACCATACCCTCGCATTTATGAGTTACTGTCTCAACAAAGAAACCGAAAGCCGCAACACCGCTGATGATCCCTTCAAATTCTTCTCCCAGGTAATTCTTCATGAACTCTACCTGCTTATATTTATTACCGGCACGTTCTGCTTCCATGGCCTTGCGTTCCCTGTCGCTGCAATGTTTGCAACGTTCGTCCATTTTTTTATCCAGTTTCAGGTTCTTGTCAAGGCATTCCTGTAGAATGCGGTGAACCATTACATCGGGATAACGGCGTATGGGTGAAGTAAAATGACAGTAATGCTCAAAACCCAAACCATAGTGGCCAATATTGGAAGAATGGTAAATGGCTTTTGACATCGTACGTATACCGAGTTGTTCCAGTACATGTTGCTCGGGTTTGCCCTGCACATCCTTAAGCATTTTATTGAATGATGCGGCTACAGCACGTTCATCATGCATATCGAAGCTATATCCAAATTTTTTGGCGAACGCAATAAAAGGTTTCAACTTTTCATCATCAGGTGTATCATGTATCCGGTATGGAAAAGGAATGGGCTCTTTGTTTACCTTGATCTTTGAAACATAGGTGGCAACAGCCCTGTTTGCAAGCAACATGAATTCCTCTATCAACTTGTGTGCATCTTTACTCTCTTTAACAACAATGCCAATAGGTTTGCCTTTTTCATCCAGCTCAAAACGAACTTCCTGCGATGAAAAATTAATAGCGCCGTTACGGAAACGTTCGGCCCTAAACTTTTTGGCCAGCTCATTTAATAATACAATAGGTTTATAATGCAGACCGTCTTTTTTTTCAATGATGTCCTGTACTTCATCATAGGTAAAGCGATGGTTACTATGAATGATGGTACGCCCAAGCCAGGTATGTTTGATCTCCCCCCTGTTTGTTATTTGGAATACTGCCGAGAAGGTATATTTATCTTCATGCGGCCTTAATGAACAAAGCTCATTCGATATTTTTTCGGGCAGCATGGGATTAACCCTATCTGGCAAATACACACTGGTGGCTCTTTCATAAGCAACCTTATCCAACAAAGTGCCGGGTTTTACATAATGGCTTACATCGGCAATATGGATCCCGATCTCGTAATTGCCATTATCTAAATTGCGTATGGAGATGGCGTCATCAAAATCTTTTGCATCAACCGGGTCAATGGTAAAGGTTAAAATATCGCGGTAATCTTTACGTTTGCTGATCTCTTCACGGGCAATATGTTGCTGCAGTTTTTTTACTTCTGCCAATACTTCCTTATCAAAGGCCAAAGGGAAACCGGTCTCTATCAGGATCTCTTTCATTGCCATGTCATTCTCATCTTCTGATTTTAAGATGCTCACCACTTCACCGATCGGTTTCTTTTCTGCTTTATCCCAGCTCAGCATTTTTACCACCACCCTTTCATTATCTTTTGCACCATTCAGTTTATCAGCAGCAATATAAAAATCGGGTATTGGTTTTTCAGATGCCGGGATAAAAAAAGCAAAGCTCTTGCTCATCTGGATATTGCCAATGAACTCGGTTTGCTTGCGTTCGGCAATGTCAACGATTTTGCCTTCCTGTCTTTTATCTTTAGAAAGCCCTTTGTTAACCTGCACTCTTACGATGTCACCGTGAAAACTCCGGTTAAAATCATTAGGCCTCACCAGGATATCTTTCTCACTACCTTCAACGATAACATATCCCATCCCACTTTTGGAAATATCCAACCTCCCTTTCACAATTTCCGTTTGCGATGACTTTTTCCCTTCTTTATTCTTTTTATGCATATATCTTTTTTAATCCGCAAATTTTTAGCCTAATACAATAATATAAACCGGTGCTCAGCAAATGATAATAAATTATCATTTTTAATGGTTGCAATGTACCAACAAATTGCTACATTCGGAAAAATGAAGGCTTGTGCAGGCACTCACAAATTCTCCACAAAAAATTATCACTAAAACGATCTGGATCCTTTCGTTGGTAAGTTTGTTTACTGATATGGCCAGTGAGATGCTGTATCCCGTGATGCCGCTGTTCCTTAAACATATTGGATATACTGCCGTTTTCATTGGTGTACTGGAAGGCATAGCTGAGGCGGTGGCCGGGTTGAGTAAAAGTTATTTTGGTAAATTAAGTGATGCCAGCGGTAAACGCCTGCCCTTTGTGCAGTTAGGCTATTCATTAAGCGCCATCAGCAAACCCATGCTGGCCATTTTTATATACCCCTGGTGGATATTTTTATCAAGAACCATTGACAGGCTGGGGAAAGGTGTACGTACCGGGGCAAGAGATGCCATGCTGAGTGATGAATGTACAAAAGAGAATAAAGGCCGTGTTTTTGGATTTCACAGAAGCATGGATACCATGGGCGCCGTTTTTGGGCCCGCTATTGCATTGGTCTACCTGTATTTTTATCCCAATGACTATACCACGCTTTTTTTAATTGCTTTTTTACCGGGATTGGCTGCTATAATTTCAACACTACTTATAAAAGAAAAACAGGAACCGGCAGTTCCATCAATTCATAACCAAAGAACCAGCATTTTTGCCTTTGCAGGTTATTGGAAGCACAGCCCTGCTCAATACAAAAGATTGGTCACGGGTTTATTGCTATTTGCGTTATTCAACAGCTCGGATGTTTTTTTATTATTGAAGATGAAAGAAAGCGGCATGACTGATACAGCGGTTATTGCGGTGTATATATTTTATAACCTTGTATTTGCAATACTGGCTTATCCCATTGGTATCATTGCTGATAAGATCGGACTTAAAAGGATCTTTATAGCCGGTCTTTTTGTTTTCAGCCTGGTGTATGTTGGTTTTGCTTTTAATACAAACCTCTATATATTCCTATTATTGTTTTTTCTTTATGGCACCTATGCTGCAGCTACAGAAGGTATTTCAAAAGCCTGGATCAGTAATATTGTAGATAAAAAAGAAACCGCCACTGCAATTGGCACGTATTCAGGTTTTCAAAGTATATGCGCTTTAATTGCCAGCAGCCTTTGTGGATTGCTATGGTATAATTTTGGCGCCATGTTCACTTTCTTATTAACTGCGGGCGTTACACTTGTGGTAATTTTTTATTTAGCGCTTTTTAAAAGAACTGCAGCCGGCATTCCATAACTTCACTCGTGCTACCTGGCTTATTTAACTGCCGTAGCTTTAGAGGAGGTATCTAGCGAAGTAGTAACTTGTACCATATAGGTGCTGGCGTAGCACTAATTAAATTTTATTTATGCATTCATATGATACTGTAGTTGCTGCATTAAATGGATTAGGGTCCCGGGGATATGACCGCAACTTTAATATAGATTTTGATAAGCTCATGTGCGCAGAGACCGGCGTTTGCCTGAACCCCAATGAATTTGAGATCGTTGAAATTTATCGTTTTGAAGGAAACAGTGATCCGGACGACCAGGATGTGGTTTATGCCATTGAATCAAAAAATGATGCTGCAATAAAAGGTGTGTTGACCAGTGCTTATGGTATGTATGCAGAAGGGGTGTCTACTGAAATGCTTCAAAAATTATCCATTCATAAAAAATAGCTACATTTAAAATAAAGATCTGCCGATGCCAAATGCATTCAACCGGAGGAATTTTATCAGGTCAACAGCATTGGCAGGTTCTGCCCTTGCATTAAGCAATTCCATAAAAGGTTTCTCTTCCAAAAAAAAAGATAAAGTACGGATCGGAATTATCGGTGTGGGCCTGAGGTCGCATGAACATATGGGAAATTTTTTACAAAGAGATGATGTAGAGATCACCGCAATTGCCGATCCGCAGCAAAGAAGCATTGATGAAGCCCTGAAAGTATTTACAGAATATAAAAGGCCGATACCTGCCATTTATAAAAACGGTGATCATGATTATAAGAACTTATTAAAGCGGGATGATGTAGATGCCGTGGTAATATGCACCCCTTGGGAATGGCATAGTATACAGGCTATTGATGCGATGAATGCAGGAAAGATCGTGGGAGCAGAAGTTTGTGGTGCGGTAAAATTACACGAGTGCTGGGATGTAGTGAACACTTCGGAAAGAACAAGGATACCGGTGATGATGATGGAAAATGTTTGTTACCGCAGGGATGTGATGGCGGTATTAAATATGGTGAGGAAAGGAATGTTTGGTGAATTATTACACGGACAAGGGGGGTACGAACATGATCTGCGTGGTGTACTTTTTAATGATGGCAAAACCGCATATAACAGTGGCGTAGAATTTGGCAGGCATGCATACAGCGAGGCCCAATGGCGAACCGAACATAATTTAAAGCGCAACGGGGAATTGTATCCAACGCATGGCCTTGGACCAGTTGCAGTAATGATGGATATCAACAGGGGAAACCGCATGACGAAGCTTTCATCAATTGCTACCAAAGCCAGGGGGCTTCATAAATATATTGTAGAGCATCCAAAAGGCGGGGCCAATCATCCCAATGCTAAATTGAATTTTAAATGTGGCGATATCGTTAATACACAGATCCAATGCAGCAATGGTGAAACCATTTTATTAACGCATGATGTATCTTCCCCGCGGCCATATAACCTGGGATTTAGGGTGCAAGGTACAGAAGGCATATGGCAGGACTATGGTTCCGGGGGTAATAAACAGGGTTTTATCTATTTTGAAAAAGAAATGAAACACAGTCACAGGTGGGATAATACGGAGAAATGGTTGACCGATCATGATCATCCCCTTTGGAAAAAATATGGTTCCCTTGCTGAAGGTGCAGGCCATGGCGGTATGGATTTTTTTGTTGACCATGCATTTATTGAATGTATAAAAAGAAATGCACCCTTCCCGATGGATGTGTATGATTATGCAAGTTGGTATGCCATTACCCCGTTGAGTGAAAAAAGTATCCTGGAAGGCGGACAGGTACAGGACATACCTGATTTTACAAGGGGAAAATATAAGACACGTAAACCGATATTTTGTTTTGGAGATGATTACTAGCTAAGAGCACAAAGAGAAAAAGAGCCTGAACAAATATTTGTTTTACTCTTTGTTCTCCTTTTCTCCTTTGTCCTCCCTAGCTAAAAATAAAAAAAATGAACCGTAGAAAATTTTTAGGTCTATCTGCATTAACTGCACCCTTGCTTACTGCAAAACAAACATTTGCTAATAGTTTTGCTCAGTCAATTAAACCTATTGTTATTTCAACCTGGGATAGTGGCATGCCTGTAAATGCCGAAGCCTGGAAGATCTTGTCAGCAAAAGGAACTGCATTGGATGCCGTGGAAGCCGGCGCCATGCATATTGAAGACAAAATAGATTGTTGTGTAGGATTGGGAGGTTACCCCGACAGGGACGGTATTGTAACCTTAGACAGTTGCATTATGGACCATAAAGCCAATTGCGGTGCTGTAGCCGGACTGGAAAGAATAAAACACCCTGTATCAGTGGCCAGGAAAATAATGGAAAAAACGCCTCATATAATTTTAGTTGGAGCCGGTGCACAACAGTTTGCCGTAGAGAATGGATTCCCGCTTGAAACTGGAAAGTTATCTGAACCGGCAACCAAAGCTTATGCAGAGTGGCTGAAGAAAAGTGAATACAAACCCGTGATCAATATCGAGAACCTGCCTGCCGACCAGGGAGGCAAAAAACAAAACGGCCCTTTTGCACCAAACTTTTTTGAAGATGGCACTGCCAACCATGATACCATGGGATTAATTGCCCTGGATATGAGCGGCAATTTATCAGGGGCAGTTACCACCAGCGGAATGGCTTTTAAATTACATGGACGTGTGGGCGATTCTCCTATTATTGGGGCAGGCTTGTTTGTAGACAATGAATTTGGTGCAGCCACCAGCAGTGGCACCGGTGAAGAAGTGATCCGCATCTGCGGCACACACTTAGTTGTTGAATTTATGCGGCAAGGCTATTCACCCGAAATGGCTTGTAAAAAAGCAGTGGAAAGAATTGTGAGCCGGAATAAGGTTAAAGCAAAAAACCTGCAGGTAGGATTTTTAGCCATGAATAAAAAAGGACAGTATGGTGCGTATGCAATTCAAAAGGGGTTTGTCTTTTCAGTAAAAAGTGATAAAGAGAATATAATTCATCCCGCTAAATTCTTAATTTAAATAATCCTCAATAATCAATTTTCAATGTTCAATGTTCAACAGAGCGTTTCATTGATAAATGATCGTTGTGCATAGAATATTGAACATTTATGGAATTTAAACTTGAAATAATAGGTTTTAATATTGAAAGCTGCATCATTGCACAGGCAGCAGGGGCCGATCGCATTGAATTATGTGATAATCCCGGCGATGGTGGCACTACACCCTCTTATGGCTTTATCAAAAAAGCCAGGGAAATTCTCCAGATCGACTTGTATGCAATGATACGGCCCCGGGGTGGTGATTTTTTTTACAGTGATGAAGAGTTTGAGATCATGAAAATTGATGTGCAGACATGCAGGCAATTGGGTTGCGATGGCGTGGTGATTGGCATGTTGAACCAGGATGGAACTGTAGATAAAAAGCGTTGCAAAAAATTAGTAGAACTGGCCTACCCTATGGGTGTTACTTATCAACGGGCATTTGACAGGGCAAGGAAGCCCCTCCTAACCTCCCCCGAGGGGAGGGATTTAGACTCCAATGAATCACGTTTTTATTCCCAGGCGCTGGAAGATGTTATTGAAACCGGTTGCGAAAGGATCTTGACCAGCGGGCTTGTACCCAGTTGCCTGGATGGTGCTCCCTTAATTGCACAATTGATACAGCAGGCTGATGAACGGATCATCATTATGCCCGGAAGCATGTTAAGATCAACCAATGTAGCGGATGTTGCAAAGATTACCGGCGCCAGGGAATTTCATACTTCGGCAAGAATTAATGTTGATGGAAAGATGGTTTATACCAATGAGGCGATGAAGGAAAGTTTACAAACTGTTTTGGTAGATGAAGAGGAAATAAAAGGAATTATCAAAGCACTTTCTCAGTTATAAACACTGATTATGAAACGTGAACTTCTAGTTGCTGTCATGCTTGAGGTACGAAGCATCTCATTCGCTTAGATAAAACTTATCGATTAATGAGAGGCAATGATTTAGCGCAACGGATTATTGAGCATTACATAGATAAAAGTGAAAAGATAACTTTTACCCCAGTGGATTTAAAATTATCGGTTCTGATTTCGGTCGGTGAGGACACAGACCGGAGCGAGTCAAAGGAAATAAAAAGGAATTCAAATCACTTTCACAGTTATGAAGTTTGTAATTTCACACTTGAACGCTCAGCCTCTGTCATGCTGAGGCACGAAGCATCTCCCTTGCTAAAACATACCCTTTATGAGAATAAATGAACAGTTATATTATGTGTATATTCTCACAAATAAAGTAAAAACGGTTTTATACACCGGTATGACAAATGGCCTTGAACAAAGGATCATTGAACATTATATTGACAGGATTGAAAAGAATACGTTTTGCGGCAAATACAATTGTCACTTTTTGCTCTTTTATGAAAGCTATCAATATGTAAATGATGCTATAGCAAGAGAAAAAGAGATAAAAGGTTGGCTGAGTATTAAGAAACAAAAATTAATAAGAGAATTCAATCCTGAATGGAAATTTTTGAATGAAGAATTATTCGGAGTTTGGCCGCCTGCGGAAATATTCCATCGCAAAGACGGATAGATGATTTTATATTTGAAATCCCTACTATGTTGTCATGCTGAGGCACGAAGCATCTCTACTCTTAATTTATAGACTGTGCATACATGGCTGTAATATTTTTGTATCAAGAAAATATTTGGAGAGTGCCCAGAATAAGATCATCATAAAATCGATAGGGAGATGCTTCGTACCTCAGCATGACAGGGCAAAGAATAAACTAGAGAAATAAACAGTAAAAATGCAAAGATTATTATCCGTAATATTTTTATTCATAATACAGCAATGCGCTATCGCCCAAAACATTTCCATTGAGCTAAACAAAAACTGGCAATTCAAAAATCAAAAAGAAAGTAAATGGTATAAAGCAACTGTGCCCGGCACTGTGCATACCGATCTGCTGGCAAACAAACTGATACCCGATCCTTTTAATAGGGATAATGAAAGCAAGCTGCAATGGATAGATAAAGTAGATTGGGAATACAAAACTGTGTTTAATGTTGATGCCAGTACATTTTCTAAAAAAAATATAGACCTCGTTTTTGATGGACTTGATACTTATGCTGATGTTTACCTGAATGGCAAATTAATTTTACAGGCTAACAATATGTTCAGGGGCTGGACTTTGAAAGTGAAGCCATTCCTCAAAAGAACAAATAATGTATTATTGATCAAATTTGCATCAGCTCAAAATAAAGTGGATAGTATTGCCAAGTCAAGGTTACCATTGATTTTACCTGATAACAATCGTGTTTATGTCCGTAAAGCACAATTCCAATTTGGCTGGGACTGGGGGCCGAAATTTGTGGGTTGTGGGATATGGAGAAAAGTGAATCTCAAAGCCAGCGATTGGTCTACTTTGGGGAATTATGATCCAATTAAAATTACTACACTCATTCAGCAAAAAGATTCCATTGGCACTTCATTCTATTTTGTAAAAGACGGCAAACCGATTTATGCAAAAGGCGCAAACTGGATCCCAGCTGATGTCTTTTTACCAAGACTTACAAAAGCTGATTATCGCAAAATGTTACTTAGCGCTAAAAATGCCAACATGAATATGCTGCGTGTTTGGGGCGGCGGTGTTTATGAGTCTGATGATTTTTATGATCTCTGCGATTCACTGGGCATA
>JBKJMZ010000064.1:0-14876 GCA_046596255.1 Ferruginibacter sp.
GCTGCAATGTGCATAGCTGTAGGAAAAGTATCATTACTGCTTTGCGATTTGTTTACATCATCATTTGGGTGCAGGTATTTTTCCTTATCCGCAAGTTTGCCGCCATTTAATACATGGCCACGGTATGCTATTACTTCGTTCACGTTCATGTTGCTTTGTGTACCGCTGCCCGTTTGCCACACAACCAGGGGAAAATAATCATCTAATTTTCCATCAAGGATCTCTTTACACACCTTACCGATAAGGTCAGATTTTTTTTTGATAAGCACCCCCGCCTCCTGGTTGGTAATAGCGGCTGCATGCTTTAAATAAGCAAATGCCCTGATGATCTCTTTGGGCATTTTATTAATTTCCTGGGCAATTTTAAAATTATCGATACTGCGTTGTGTTTGGGCGCCATAATAGGCATCAATGGGTACATGTACTTCACCCATCGTGTCTTTTTCAATTCTATATTGCATAATTGGTATGGGGTTTGATTTTGATTACAAAGATAATCCTCAACTAACAAACTTATTGGTGATTTATAAGCCTAGCTTTACCATGATGCGTAACCAATTATTTTATATCCTGTTTTTCCTGGGGGTACTCCAGGCTTCCTGTAATGACAAGCTGCCAGAAAGAATTGTTGAGGCAACAATTCAGGATGCGGACCCGCACACAGATTCTGTTGCTGTTGTAGTTAAACAAGATTCTATACAGCAGGTTGTCTCATCTATTATTGCCATTGATACGCAAAAAGTAAGCCCCACAAACATTGTAGAATTTGCCAGGACCCAGGTCGGAGTGCCTTATAAATACGCTTCTACTGATCCTGCACAGGGCTTTGATTGCTCGGGTTTTATTACCTATGTTTTCAAACATTTTAATATTGCTGTGCCCCGTTCTTCTGTAGATTTTACCAATGTAGGAAAATACATTCCCATGGCCGAAGCAAAAGCCGGCGACCTGATATTATTCACCGGAACGGATAGTGCCAGTACAGTGGTAGGACATATGGGTATCGTTACAGAAAATACCGATTCATTAAGGTTTATCCATTCAACGTCCGGAAAACAGTATGGTGTTACTATCACATCATTGGGTAATTATTATCAACGGCGCTTTGTAAAAGTAATACGAATATTTTGATCTTTAAAGGGTTTGAAAATTTATCAGTTTCCTTTAAATTCAGCTTTTCTTTTTTCCAAAAATGCAGTTGTTCCTTCCTTCATATCAGTCGTATCAAAGCAGGCAGCAAATTCATCAATTTCGGTTTGATAACCATTTTTAGTTTCATCAAAAACCGCATTGGCAGCTTTTATACAACCGGCAACGGCGAGCGGTGCTTTGGAGTTAATAAGGTCTAAAATAGATCTTGATTTATTGATCAGTTCATCTGCAGACAGTACATAATTTACCAACCCAAATTGTAATGCTGTATTTGCATCGATCATATTGGCACTCATCAGCATTTCCATCGCCCTGCCTTTACCGATCAATTGCGTTAATCTTTGGGTGCCACCATAGCCCGGTATTAATCCCAGGTTAACTTCCGGCTGGCCAAACTTTGCATTTTCCGATGCAAGCCTGAAATGACAGGCCATAGCCAGTTCGCAGCCACCACCTAAGGCAAAACCATTTACCGCAGCAATAATGGGTTTGGGGCAATTCTCAATTTTGGTAAAAACCATATCCTGCCCTTTTTGGGCAAGCTCTTTTCCACCTGTAGCATCCAGCGTTAAGAATTCGGTTATATCTGCCCCCGCAACAAAAGCTTTGGGGCCTGCACCGGTTATAATGGCTGATCTGATTTCAGCATTGTTATACACTTCATCAATGGCTGCAGCTAATTCTTCGATCACTGTTTTATTAAGTGCATTCAGTTTATCGGGCCGGTTAATGGTAATGGTGAAGATGCCGTTCTCTAAATTGGTTAAAATGGTTTGATAGTTCATGGGTTGAGTTTATTTCTAAATTTTTCTAATTGTTCAATATCCCACAAATCTTTTGGTCTTGGGGATAGTAATTTTGTGTCTTTTAATACTTCATAGGAAACTATTTTTAATGCTATACCATCTGTTAATCTGTGTGGTACCATATTTATTTCTTCATCATCAAAATTTAAGTTATGGTGTACGATGGTAAGAATATAAATTCCGGATGTTCAATATCCATCTGAAAAATGTTTTCTTACTGTGATTTTTCTTTGCGTTGGGTTTAAAAAATCTTTATTATTTTTTTTCTGTAGTTCTGAAAGGGCCTTTAAACGGCCGGATGGAGTTAAAGCATAAAAGTAATCCAGAAAATATGATTCCTGTTCTTCAAACGATTTGAAAATTTTAATTTCTCTTTTCATATCCAAATTTAAAAATTCCTGTTCTCTTTAACCCAGCCTTTTATATAATTGGCTATTTCCGAAGTGGTGGCCCCGGGTGCAAAAAGTTTTCCAACGCCCATTTTATTCAGCGCTGCCATATCTGCTTCCGGTATAATGCCGCCGCCGGTCAACAGCACATCATTCATCTCTTTTTCCTTCATCAATGCAATTATTTTGGGGAAAACGGTATTGTGTGCACCGCTTAGTATGCTTACGCCAATAGCATCCACATCTTCCTGCAATGCAGCGTTCACCACCATTTCGGGTGTTTGCCGAAGACCGGTATAGATCACTTCCATACCGGCATCACGCAGGGCAGTGGCAATAACTTTGGCGCCGCGGTCATGGCCATCTAATCCTACTTTTGCAACTAAAACCCGTACTGGTCTTTTTTTATCCATAGCTGTGATATAAAACTTTTGTAAAAGTAACTCTATTCAATAAATATCAGTAATACTTTGCTATTTTGCGTTATCCATCTATAACCCTGATAGAATGAACAATCCTGCTGCTGAGATCTCATCTTATTTAAAACATGGCGACTATGATGTTGCTGTAAGAAGAACACTTGACCTGAGCCTTGATTCAGGCAATGACGACCTGATAGCAAAAGCGATAAGCTGGAGCATTAAATACCATGAAGCACAGAGAACCGGAACAGCGAACAAATTGCCGGATAATTTTATTGAAGAAGCAGAAAGCATTTTGCAGGCTGTTATAACAGGTACCGCTCATATACCATACAACTACGAACTGATAACTGCAGTGGAAATCTCAAAGAAGTATCGCAATAGTAATTTTAGTTTAAAGCCTATGAACCTTGCGGTAAACACAGGCAAAGTTTTAGGAGTTGTTGGCGAGAATGGAAATGGTAAAACAACCTTACTCCGATGCCTGGCCGGGCAGTTGCAGCTTAATGACGGCACTATAAAATATCATTTGTTGGAGAACCCGGATGCTTATGCCATAAAAAATCATATTGCTTTTATTCCTCAGCGCATTCCTAAATGGTATGGTATGTTGAAAGATAACCTGCATTTCAGCGCTGCCATAGCCGGCATACACGGTGATCAAAATAACCTGATGGTAAATTTTATGCTTGAGCGGCTGAACCTGAGTAGCTATGCTCATCTTACCTGGGACCAGATCAGCAGCGGCTACCGCACCCGGTTTGAGATAGCCCGGATCCTTTTGCAAAAGCCAAGGCTATTGATACTGGATGAGCCACTGGCCAACCTCGATATCAATGCCCAACAAACCATCTTAAACGATCTCATCTTCATGGCAAAGGGGGCACATAATCCCATGGGTATCATACTAAGCTCCCAACAACTCCACGAGGTTGAAAAAGTGGCTGATGAAGTGATCTTCATAAAACAGGGTAGCTGTTTGTACAAGAGCAATGATGGAGAGGGAAAGATCAAAAGCAATGCAGTTGAGTTTGAAACGAAAACTGACCGGGAGATCATCATGGGCTTGTTTGACGGGGCTAATATTGAACTGCAGTTCAACGGTGGCTTTTATACTATTATCTCTTACCAGCTATCATCACAGGAGATCATCAGTACACTGGTAGATGCAAAGATCGGGGTCACTTATTTCCGGGATATCACTTACAGCACCAAACGATTTTTTTAATTAAGCAATATTATATACATGAGCAAAAGGCCATTAGTTCCACCATTTATACAAGATCTTGATGATAAGCTTTTACGGAATAACCCAGGTGCCTGGTCAGCAAGGACCCACCTGGTACTGTATTTTGTCGCTGTGTTTGCAGTGCTGCTATTTGTGTTTTGTTATTTTGTTTTTTTTGATGCAAGGCAGTATAGCAATATAGAACGCTGGAACAGTTTTGTGGCAGTACTGGCTTTTATTGGCTTCGTCTTCTGGCTCATTTATCTTTTTAGGTTCAATGTTTTTAAACGTTATGGCAATTGGTTTGCTTTTGATGGCCTGAGAGATCTTTTTTTATATTTTACCAGTATTGCTGCCCTGGTTGCGGTTTGCTTTATTCCATCTGCTGTTGAAACTATGAGGGCAAATCAGCAATTTGGGAACGAAGAGATCGTGAAAGACATTAATGAAATAAATGTTACTGCCTGCCGGCTGGAATTTGCGTTGCTGCCATTGGAATGGAAAGCGGACACCTGTAAGGTTGTAGAAAAGGCAAGAACTGACACACCCACAGAAGATGTATTTGTTACTGATACCATTGATGGCGTAGAAGTGGAAAGGATCCAGTACACCGTAAATCGGTACAGGCTTATTGATAGTGCGGAGCTAAATAATAAACTGGATTTTGCTGATAGCCTTTTAAAACTGAACGATTCGATGTATGTATTTTATGAATGTCCCGATTACCTTTTTGTTAGCTCATATGCTGCCGACGAGTATTCAGAAACAAAAATGTTTAGCTCGGCAGATATTTATAATCTTGTTGTAAAGAATTACCAAAAGCAAGAAAGGAATAGTATACTTAAGCGTATGAAGGAACTTAAAGCCAAGTATGCTGTAAGAAGACCTAATGGCCATTATGGCTACGGGGACTATAATAATATCAATGAATCTACTGACTATGACACCAGGATTAAAGAGAAATACGATTTAGGCAGAATTAATAATGGTATTGACAATGTAATTAGAAAAAAATATTCATGGTTAGGAAATTGGCCGGATTATTTTCGGGTGTTCTATTACATCAGTTTATTTATAACATTGCTTGTTTTTATTTTCAGGCATACCACTGCAAAAACATTCTTTCTATCGGTTTTAACCGCTGTATTATTAACAATATTAACAGGGTTGTTATTAGTATTCAGCGAGGGTGACGACGAAACATCTGTACTTTCTTTTATGATCGTTTATTATGTTGTATTTGTGGTGCTGGCGCTTTCTATATTTAAAGCCAGGGTCAGGAATGCCATCCAGGGTATAGGTTTAAACCTGTTCCTGTTCATGACCCCCTTTATACCTCTGGTATTTGTAGCCCTTAATATGGCCAGGCGGGAACGCGATATATATGCATCTGCAACACAGGAATTCCAGGATATTGATTCTGCTCAAAAAGCAGTTTATTATTTAATTGCTGAAATTGCCGGACTTGTAATATTATTAATATTGATACAACCCCTTTTTAAAAAGTTATACCGCAAATGGTATGCTGCACCGGAAGAATAGTAGCGTAAACTTTTTTACTGTTAGAATTGGCCAATGGCATTTTTCATTCTTTTGATGGTTTCAGCCTTGCCTATCAGCTCAGCAATTTGAAACACAGCAGGGCCAAACTTGCCCCCTACCAGCATGATGCGTAAGGGTAAAAGCAGATCCCCTGGCTTTATATTTTTTTCAGCCATCAGGTTCTTAAACACAGATTCCGTTTCCAATGCATTCCATTTCTCAATGGCCTGCAGTTGCCCGGCATATTCATTAAAGAAAGACGCCTTTTCTTCATTCCATTTGGGTTTTACTGCATCAATGTCAAGTTGTTCAGGTGTTTTAAAAAAGAAGCCCGCATGTTGAACGAAATCAGGCAGCAGGGTACACCTGTCTCTTACCAGATCGATCACTTTATCTAATAATGCATCATCAGTAATATCCAGGCCTGCAGTGCTAAGGGTGGCTTTAACTCTCGGCTTTAAACTTACAGTATCCAGTTTTTTTATCCATTCATGGTTGAACCATTTTGCTTTTTCATAATCGAATTTAGCGCCGGCAACATGCACACGGTCCATACTAAAATGTTCGATCAATTCAGCCATGCTGTATATCTCTTGCTCAGTCCCGTCATTCCAGCCTAAAACCGCCAGCAGGTTTATGAAAGCTTCGGGTAAAAATCCTTTTTCTTTAAATCCTTCGGTAAGCCCACCTGTTTTTGGATCAGACCAATTCATAGCAAAAACCGGGAAACCATATTTGGCTCCATCACGCTTGCTTAATTTTCCATTTGGCCCCATGATCAGGGGAAGGTGAGCCCATTGGGGCATGTCATTTTCCCAGCCAAGGTATTTCCATAATAATAAATGTACAGGTGCACTGGGCAGCCATTCTTCACCGCGGAAAGCATGGGTGATTTTCATAGCATGATCATCTGCAACTACTGCCAGATGATAGGTAGGCATGCCATCTGCTTTTAGTAAAACCTTATCATCAACCAGTGAAGTTTCAAAACTAATTTCACCACGTATCATATCTATAAAACTCACCTGTTCACCTACCGGCATTTTGATACGGATCACATGGGGAGTATTTTTTGCTAAAAGATCTTTTACTTCGGTATCAGCTAAACTAAGGCTATTCCGCATTTTCAGCCGGATATGATGATCATACTGGGGTGAAGGATTATCTGAGAATCTGTAATCCTCACGCATTTTTTCCAGTTCTTCTTTGGTATCAAATGCATAATACGCAAAGCCATCATTTACCAATAGCTCAGCATACTGTCTGTAACTTTCTTTTCTTTCACTTTGACGGTAGGGAGCATAAGCTCCGCCATGTATGGGGCTTTCGTCCGGTTCCATTCCACACCATTTGAGGCAATCAAAAATATATTGTTCGGCACCTTCTACAAAACGGGTTTGGTCAGTATCTTCAATGCGAACAATAAAATCGCCTCCATATTTTTTGGCAAAAAGGTAATTGAATAACACTGTGCGTACGCCACCTAAATGCAATCCGCCGGTCGGGCTGGGGGCAAATCTTACTCTTACTTTACTCATGCCGCAAAGATAAGCGGGAACTCAGCTTAAATCTAAACCATAAAAAAGCCGTCCTGCCATAGGCGGGACGGATCTGTAAATTTATTTGATAGGTAATTAGCGTAGAATAAAAGTTCTTGGCGCCCTGCCATCAATGGAGATGGTGGCCAGGTTATCGCAGGTTCCATTACCAAAATCTATAGTAGCATAGTGATTTGGCCCCTGCACTTTTAATTTACCCTGGTCAATATTTGCACAGGCATTTTTCTTTTGTAAGGCTTCTAAAACTGTACAGGTCCTGGTTTGGTTTGAAGCGTTGGTTACTGTATGTGTACCGGTAATGGAAAACACATCATCAATTATGGCGGGAGTACCAACACCGGCAGTTTGTACCACATTTCGTGTGCCTTCATGCAACCAGTATCTTGCATCAGGTGCTGTTATCTTACCATCATCTGTATCTCTTCTCCAACTTCTAACTGTAGGAGTACTTGTATTGGTCCAGGTATATATTCCTTCCACCTTATAACCATTAACATGGTAATTGGTAAATGTCATAACTGCACTGCTTCCTGTTTTTCTTACAGAATCGGAGAGTACAATATTTATTTTACCACTCCGTGTGATCCCTCTATATGTACATGCAGTGCCAAAATCAATTACAATTGTTTTTGGAAACCCTGATGCAGGGTTAATAGTTATGGTTGCACAGGGAATAACATTGATTACCGGGGCGGAGGCAAAATTTCCCGCCACATTATTATCCTGGGCAATTTCCATAAAAACATCATTGGCATCTTCTGCCAGGTTATCAGCAATGGCCTGGTTACCGCTTAGTTCAAAAGTGGTTTCCAATTCGTCTTTTGTATCAGATTTTTTGCAGGAAGTAAAACCAATGGCAAGTGAAATGGCAGCAATTGCCACCAATGGCATTTTCATTTTCATAAACTTTGAGTTTTGTGTGACGTAGGACTGGACCGATAGGAAAAGGTTTAATAGGTTAAAAAAATATTAATTTGCCAAATGTTTTATACCGCAAAAACGCCTGGATGGGTTAAGAAATTGTTTAAAGCGTGCATTTGGGAGATGCCTGCTACTGAAAAAAACATTTATTTAACTTTTGACGATGGTCCACACCCTCAAATAACCTCATTTGTATTGGATGAGTTAGCGAAATACAACGCAAAAGCTACTTTTTTTTGTATTGGGAAAAACGTGGTAGCCCATCCGGCTACCTTTTCCCGGATATTAAGTGATGGGCATGCTGTTGGTAACCACAGTTTTGATCATTTAAATGGATGGAAAACAGACAATCGCGTTTACCAGGCAAATATTTTAAAAGCCAGTGGGTATATCAATTCAGACCTTTACAGGCCGCCTTACGGAAGGATGAGGCCATCGCAATTAAAGCATTTAAAACTGCAGGAGCGGCCATATAAGGTAGTTATGTGGAGTGTTTTAAGCGGAGATTTTGATATAAATATTTCCGCAGAACAATGCTGTAAAAATGTATTGAAAAATGCGGGAAATGGTTCTATTGTTGTGTTTCATGATAGCGAAAAAGCAGCGCAAAAATTAAGATATGCCTTACCGGGGGTATTAAAATATTTTTCAGGTAAAGGCTATATGTTTAAGAAATTAGATTCGATGCCCAGGTAATCGATTTATAATTATATAAAAAAAATTGGGCCGGGGTAGAAACCCTGGCCCGTTTTTAATCCGTACCCTATGAAAACTGGGCTAAAAGTACATCGTTGTTGTTAAATTAACAACAATTTTTTTAACAGTTTTTTTAAAGGGTTATAACGTGAGGTACTCCATTGATATAAATTATCGCCTGGTTATCGCAGGAGCCATTGCCGTAATCCAATAAAGCCGGTCTTCCATCCCTGACAAGGCGAACAGTTCCCTGTACTATCCATGTGCAGGTGAATTTTTTGATCAGGGGCTCTACGATCACCGAAGCCCAGGTATGGCCACCTGAATTGGCTCCTGTTGCACTTCCGGTAATTTTATAAATATCATCCAACGGAAAATTGGGAGTTCCGTTGCCGGCGATCTGCAGGATGTTCCTTATGCTATTCCACTTTCTCCACCTGTTGCTGTTGCTGTTTGTGATCTTGCCATCAATAACTACGATCTTCCAGCCCTGCATATTGGAGGAGCTGGTATTTTCTGTAATATGGGTACCCTCGATCTTTAAGCTATCAACATGGTAGCCGATGAAGCTGGTAGATACTTTGGCGCCTGCTACTATCATTCGGTTTGTGTAAATTGATACGATCTTGCCCTTTCTGAATTTACCATCGCGGCCTAAACAGCCGGTCCCAAAGTCGATAGTAACTGTTTTAGGGAAAACATTGGGGGTGTTAGGCACAACGGTTATTGTAAAACAGCGGGCAGGATTGATAGTGGTGCTGCCCAATTCAAATAATCCGGATACATTTGCGCTAACACCCAGGTCTTCGCCCACCTGGCTGCTGTTCATACTGGCAGTAATGTTAAACACATCGTCAAATTGAGCCTCTGTTTCAGCTTCCTGTACAGATGCTTCTTGTGTAGCTGCAAGCTCGGTTGCTTCTGTTCCGGTTGCAGATGTATTAATACTGTCTTCTTTTTTACACCCGGAAAGAGTTAGGACTCCTAAAAAGCAAAATGCCAGGAACCCTATGTAGAGGTTTAATGTCTTTTTCATAAAGTAATTTTTAAAAAGGTGAATAAAACGAACAGGGGTATGACGTATGGCAGAGAACGAAGTTTAAGGAATCGTTAAATTAATTTTAATCATTTTTGCATTTCAAATTATAGATATGATCGTAGATAGCCATTGCCATCTGTACCTGGATGAGTTTAAAAATGATATCAATGAAGTTATCGCCAGGGCGGAGGCTGAAGGCGTAAATAAATTTTATCTCCCTGCTATAGATAGCAGGGAGATAAATAATATGCTTGAGCTTGAGCATAAATTTCCAGGGAAGTGTATAGCCATGATGGGCCTGCATCCATGCGCTGTTAAGGGAAATTACCAGGATGAATTGGCAATTGTAAAAGACTGGCTGGAAAAAAGAAAATTTTCAGCAGTGGGGGAGATCGGCCTGGATTTTTATTGGGATAAGACCTTTGTAACCCAGCAATATGAAGCTTTCAGGCAGCAGATCGTTTTTGCGCTTCAATATGATCTACCCATAGTAATTCATACCCGTAATGCCATGACGGAAACCATTGATATTGTAAAAGAATTTGTGCCTAAAGGGGTGCGTGGGATCTTTCACTGTTTTGGTGGAAATTTAAAAGAAGCAGGGGAAATAATTGAAGCAGGATTTTTTTTAGGAATAGGTGGTGTGCTAACTTATAAAAAATCAGGATTGGAGGAGGTTTTGAAAAGTATTGACCTGGCGCATATAGTGCTTGAAACTGATTCTCCCTATTTAACACCGGTACCTTTTCGGGGAAAGCGTAATGAAAGTAGTTATTTGAAATATATTATTGAAAAGCTGGCAGAGATAAAGAAGGTTTCTGCTGAAGAGGTAGCCTCTGTCACAACTGCCAATGCTCAAAAAATATTCGGCTCATAAGTATCGAATCTGTATTTTTGCTGCCCAGTAAAAAATGGAGACTTGTCCGAGTGGCTTAAGGAGCACGCTTGGAAAGCGTGTATAGGGGAAACTCTATCATGAGTTCGAATCTCATAGTCTCCGCTTAACCCTCCATAGCTTTAGCGACGGAGGGTTAAAATCTTATAACGTCCCCATGAAGCAGATAGTTTATATTCTATTATGCAATGCCGGCAATTATATTGACTCTAAAAAAAATAATCTTAGGGTTTAAATTGAGTGATAGGTTAGTCCAGTATTTTTTCCATGAAAGTACTTCTTGAGCCCTTTATTAAAATGCTCGCATTTTTGAAATCCTGCTTTTTAAACCAATCTTTTGCCTGTTCCGAATTTTCGAAGTTGAGAAAATGGTGATGTGTTTTATGGAAATCGCCACCAACAAGTACCACATTTTTCCAGTCATAATTAGTAATAAGATCTACCAGGCTCTGGTGTTCTTCAATACTGTGTGATCCTAATTCCATCATGCCACCGAGTACCAGCACTTTGTCTTCACCTTCCATTTTTGAAAAATTTTCTATGGCAGCCTTCATACTGCTTGGGTTTGCATTGTAAGCATCTAAAATAATGATGTTGCTGCCTTTTTTAATTAATTGTGACCTGCTGTTGGAAGGCAGGTAATTTTCCAGAGCCTGTTTTATTTTTTCATCAGGTACTTTAAAATATTTGCCAATTGCTACAGCTAATAAAATATTTGGCAGATTGTATTCCCCAACAATCTTTGTTTTAATCGTATCTATGTCTGCGCCCGTGTTTATTGTTACTTCTAAAAAACCGCTACTGTTCTTTACTGTTCCGGTAACATCTGCATCATGTGTTCCATATTTAATTAGCGTAGATATCCCTTTACTCATTTCCTGCAAATAACCATAATCCCACATAACAAAGGCAGTACCCTTATTTTCTCTTAAATGATCAAAGAGTTCCCCTTTCCCTTTACGTATCCCTTCTACTCCCCCAAAGCCTTCTAAATGGGCTTTCCCGCAATTTGTGATCACTCCATGAGTGGGCAATGTATATTTACAATACCCTTCAATTTCTTTTTGATGATTAGCGCCCATTTCAATGATTGCAATCTCGGCGTCATCTTTAATCTTTAAAATGGTTAATGGAATTCCTATATGATTATTCAGGTTGCCTTCCGTTGCATAAGTTTTATAGGTTGTTGACAAAACGGTATGCATTAATTCTTTTGAAGTGGTTTTTCCATTGCTCCCGGTTACAGCAATAAATGGAATATTATTTAATTGCCGGCGGTGGTGCAATGCCAGGTCTTGCAGCGTTTTTAATGTATCTGCTACCTTGATGATCCTTTCATCTTCACCAACTGAACCTTCATCAACTATTGCATACGCTGCTCCTTTATCAAGTGCTTGTTTTGCAAATTGGTTACCATTAAAATTTGGTCCTTTAAGGGCAAAAAAAAGATCGCCTGTACTTATTTTACGGGTATCGGTTTGTATTGATGGATGATCTTGATAAATCTGATATAACTCGGTTATGCTCATATTCCAAAATTAATGGGAAACTCTTTAATATTTTCAAACTAAAAAGCCTCCCTGATTATCGGGAGGCTTTAAAATTTATTTTTAGAGAATCTTATTTCTTTTTCTTACGTGAATTTTGTTTACGCTTACCAAAAATATTACCTTCTTTAAAGCCCGGTCCTTCAGGAGGGCCTAAATAGGTTTGAGCACAACGGAAACCAACAGTACTTGCAGCCTGATCTTCCTGCATAAACCTGCGTGTACCTGGTGATAACCAGTAAGGCCTGTCGTTCCAGCTTCCGCCTTTAATAACCCTTGATTCGTCACTGATAAGTGAAGTGATCCCGTATCCATAAGTAACACCACTCGCAGAGTCACCATCAAGGTAATTGATCACGTCATTTTTCTGGTAGTTAGCACGATTCTTAACTTCTTCATCAGAGATATCAACCTTTTTCAAACGGCCCATGCTGTCTCTTTCATATTCACCACCCGAGTTCTTATAATATCTCTGGAATTTATTACCACGAAAATAGTTGAAATCCTCACCATCAGATGGGGTCATTGGCCTGTATACGTCTCCCACCCACTCACTCACATTTCCACTCATATTATATAAGCCAAAAGCATTTGGATAAAATGATTTGATATTGCCTGGTATAGCTGCACGGTCATTTAAACCTCCTGCAATACCCATATTATCACCACTACCACGCTTAAAGTTGGCTAAGAATTTACCCTGCCAGCTTCCACGACGATTGTCACGCAATCCGTTGGGATTATGGCTCCATGAATATATTTGCTGGTTTGAGAATAATTCTTCTCCGGATTTCTTTTCACTTTTACGTGGATTTGGGTTTTGAGCCAACATACCATACGCTGCATATTCCCATTCTGCTTCGGTAGGCAGGCGATATCCCATATTGAGGATACCGTCATCCATACGAACTGTAGCCCTTGGCTTACCATTTACGTCTTTCAGGTCTGATTTTTTAGGTTTATTCCTTGACTGGATCATGTCTGGAGCCATCAGGTATGTTTCTGTATTAAAAGAACCTTCTGCGCCGGAACCCTTCATTCCCCTTTTAATAGCATCTTTCTTAAGATATCCTTTCTTTTGCAGGGTAAGTTCATTAACCCTGTCTGTTCTCCAGATACAGAAATCATGAGCCTGGCGCCAGTTTACACCTACTACAGGGTAATAATTGTATGATGGGAAACGGAAATAATATTCAACGTATGGCTCATTATAGGCCAACTCTTCACGCCAAACAAGGGTGTCTGGCAATGCTTTATTCATTATATTGGTATCGCTTGAAAAGGTGTTTTCCAGCCAATACAGGTATTCACGATAGTGAACATTGGCAACTTCTGTTTCATCAATGAAAAATGAAGGAACCGTAATACGGCGGGGAACATTGTTCCAATCACCCATTACATCCTCATCTTTAGCGCCCATTACAAATGAACCACCCTGTACAAAAACCAGCCCCGGGCCGGCTTTGGGGTATTTTACCTTAGAAACATGGAAATTCCCCATGTTCTTATCATCGTAATTCCAACCTGTAGCCGATGATTTAGTTTGTTTTTTACCGAAAAGTCCTCCTTTTTTACAGGCACTTAAAGAAAGAGCCGCAACTACAAGGAGCAATGCATTTTTACCAGAAAATAGTTTGATCATGTTCATTCGTTTATCGTATTGTTTTAACGAAAGGTTTTCTTATTTATTGTATGTGTGATTACACCGGTGGCGAATATAAAGACTTTAGGTGAATTTGAATTATTTCCCGGACTTTTTTTAAAGTTAAATCTGCAGAAACCAGATTTTGGAAAATTCGCTAAAATGTAAGTTACAAAGAACTAATATCTTTATTTTGAATTCATTTACATGCTGTCCCTTCCTTCTTAAAGCTACTGAATTAAAACACCATAAATAATTAATGCTCCATGATTCCTCGCTATTGTCTTTGTTCTTTTACCAAATTGATAAGCTTACAATCAGTGAAAAAAAAACACAATTATAAATGGGTATTCTGAAATACCGCCCTGAGACGCCGATGATCCATCAACGGGTTCAAGCTCATGGAAACCCTGACTTGTATGGGGTTGTATAACAAAAACCTTACCATGTATCTGCATAAAACAAATTTATAACGCTTCAAAGCGATCAGGGAAATACCGTTTAAAAAAAAGATTTTTATTTTTTTGGTTAATATAAACAAGAGTTTTAATCTTGCATACAATTAAGAACAAACGATTTAGGTTTATTTGATCGGGAATTATTTTTTGATTTGAGGATGGAATAAGTATCTTGAAAAATAATTGAGAAACGATAAGACTGTTTCAAAAGCATTGTGAGACAGCGCAAAGCTGACAATAAAGGCAATATTGTTCCGTTATTGGAAGTATCGCTGGGAAAATCATCAAAATTCAGCGCATTTAATACGCTTTAAATGAATAATTGTTTGATATAGCTATGGTTCTGAATAAAAAAGCCATTATCTTTGAGAAACGTTCTTTTTTTGTTTTTTTTAACAAGATTTTATAATTTAGTTGTTCATTTCAATAAAACTATTATTTTTACAGCATAATAACAACCATTAAACTTAACGCTTATAGAGGTAAGTCTACCTAACCAAGACAAATCAAAACGCATGAAAAAAGTAACTTTGAAACTAACTGCCTTAGTTATGTTACTGGGAGGAACAATAACTGTATC
>JBKJMZ010000196.1:0-4908 GCA_046596255.1 Ferruginibacter sp.
GGGTAATATGGCCAGTTCTTCATCAATATAAAAAGTGGTACCTCCGGTTGTAAAAACACGTGCAATGGGTTCTCTTTCCTGTACAACTACCTGTAATATTTCATTATTATCAAAAAACATTTCTGCTGACCTTATCCATACATTCTTTTCAAGTTCCTGCTCCATTCTTTGCAGGTTAAAAGAGCCTATAGATTTACCAACCGGGTTAGCCTGTTCAAAAGTTTTAATGGTATTAAGAATATCTTTTTTATCTACAAAAAAATTATTGCTAACCCCATGTATATTTATCTCAACATCTTTACACATATGTTGGGGTTTGCTTTTTATGGCTGCTGCCAGTAAAAAAACAGTGGCTCCTCCAAGCACGATCCACACCGTTGCAAGCATTATACTTTTAAAGCTATATCGTATGTTCAGTGTCAAATCTTATTTATTATATTTTTAATTGGTTCAATCAATGTGTCAATATCTCCTGCCCCTGCTGTTATCAATAATTCTGTTTTATAGTTGGGTATCCACGCTAAAAGTTCTTCTTTTTCAAATACCCTTTTATTTTTATTCTCCATCTTGTTTAAAATCATCTCGCTGCTAACCCCTTCCATCGGTAATTCCCTTGCGGGATAAATGGGCAGCAATATCACTTCATCTGCCAGGTCAAGCGTTTCTGCAAAGCCATCAGCAAGATCTTTTGTGCGGCTGTACAGGTGCGGCTGAAATATTACTGTGCATCTTTTACCCGGGAACAATGCTTTTGCACCGGTTAATAATGCCCTCAACTCTTCAGGATGATGTGCATAATCATCTACCATCACCTGCTTCTTATTCTTAATAATATACTCAAACCTTCTTTTTACTCCTTTGAAAGCTGCAACTGCTTCCCTTATTTTATTATTATCAATTTCAAGGTAATGTGCCACCGAAATTGCCGCGATCATATTCTCAATATTATGCTGTCCACCCATGTTCAGGACTACATCACGCAGTTCCCAATACTGCATTATGGCATCAAACCGGTAACTGCCATTCTCCATTTTCACATTTGCTGCATAAATACTTGCGTTCTCATTATGAAGGTGAAAGGTCAGGTGCCGATCTGCTTTAAGATCATCAGTTCTTTTAAGCCCGTATTTGCTCAGCAACAATCCCCCTGGTTTTATCTTTTCCGAAAAATCAATGAATGCCTGTTCCATATTTTCGGCAGTACCATAAATGTCCAGGTGATCAGGATCCATGGAACTGATGATGGCAACATCGGGACTTAATTTCAAAAAACTTCTGTCATACTCATCAGCTTCTACAACCGAAACATTTGTTTCACTTTCCCAGAAGTTAGAATCATAATTAACTGCTATACCACCCAAAAAAGCATTACATCCATATCCACTATGCCTGAGTATATGTGCAACCATGGTACTTGTTGTTGTTTTACCATGAGTACCGCCAACACAGATATTATAAGTCCCATTTGTTATTGCACCCAGCACTTCGCTTCGCTTAACGAGTTTATAATTATTTTGCAAAAAATAATTCAACTCTTTGTGGTCCTTTGGCACCGCAGGTGTGTATACTATTAATTCAGCCGTCTTGTCAATGAACTCAATATTATCTTCATAATGAACCGCTATCCCTTCAGCTACTAATTGTTTTGTTAAAACCGTTTCTGTTTTATCATAGCCACTTACAATAACTCCTTTCAAATTAAAATACCTGGCCAAAGCACTCATACCAATACCCCCAATTCCTAAAAAATACACCCTGCTTACCCCCTCCGTCCCCTGAAGGGGGAACTTTGGCTCTTTTATATTTTTATCTCCATCCATTTATTAATACTTTTCAAAATTTCTGTGGCAATAATATCATCAGCATTTGTAATTGCCAGCTTACTAATGTTGTTTTTTAGTTCTTGTTGTTTCTCTTCGTCTTTTGATAAAGCAATAATGGATGGAACCAATGAATTCAACGCCTCGTTATCCTTTATCAATATGCCTGCATTTTTATTAACTAAATTTTGTGCGTTAACTGTTTGATGATCTTCCGCAGCAAATGGAAAAGGCACAAAGATCACGGCCTTTTTCATCACACATAATTCAGCAATGGCCATTGCCCCGCTCCTGCTGATCACCAGGTCTGCGGCTGCATAAGCATATTCCATCCGGGTAATAAAATCTCCGGTCCAGATGTTAGTTTTTCCAGCAGCACTTTTCTGGGCACTGGATGCATAAGGCTTACCGGTTTGCCAGATCAGCTGCAGGTTATTTTTTTCAAATTCCTCCAGGCCTTTATCGAGCGCTTCATTTATATTTTTTGCACCAAGACTGCCACCAACACTCAACACTGTTTTCTTTGCAGGATCTAATCCGAAGAATCTTATTCCCTTTTCCCTGCTTACCCTACTTTTTGAGATACTGACCCTTACCGGGTTTCCGCTAACCAGAATTTTACCGGCAGGAAAGAATCTTTCCATTCTATCGCTGGCAACAAAGATCTTCGTAGCCTTTTTTCCCAGCATGATATTGCTTTTACCGGCAAAAGAATTGCTTTCATGAATGAAAGAAGGAATTCCTTTTGCCTGGGCAGACCTCAGAACCGGGAAACTGGAATATCCTCCAACACCGATCACTGCAGTTGGCCTAAATGATCTAAAAATACGGCGTACCTGCAAAAGACTTTTTATCAGCTTAAATGGTAATCCAATATTTTTTATCAAAGAACTCCTGTTAAAACCTGCTATATCCAACCCCTCTATATTAAATCCCGCCTGCGGTATCTTTTCCATTTCCATTTTCCCTTTGGCGCCTACAAAAAGAATTTCAGTTTGTGGTTCCTGTTTTAAAATGGCATTTGCAATCGCTATTGCCGGGAAAATGTGGCCACCGGTGCCTCCTCCTGCGATGATGATCCTGGCCCCCCTGCCCCCCGAAGGGGGGTTCTTTGAAGCTTTTAATTTTGATTCATCATCCATTTTATTCAAAAATTTCAACTTATTTTTTAATAAAACTTTATTCTGCCTAACCCTGAGTTTCCCCTTCGGGGGACAAGGGACTTTCCATTTGCTCTACGTTCCTTGCTACGCTTAAAATAATACCTATGGATAAACAGGTGAATAAAAAGCTGCTGCCTCCCATACTTACCAATGGTAATGTAACACCCGTGTTAGGAAAAATATTTACATTAACACCCATATTGGCTATGGCCTGTATCACCAGCATAAAACTTAATGCCAGCGCCAGGAATGCACCAAATGCATAGGGACATTTACGGTACAATCTGATACATCGGTATAGGAACAATAAATAAATGAACACCATAAATGTTCCTCCCAGCAAACCATACTCCTCCAATATGATCGCAAAAATGAAATCACTGTAAGAATGTGGCAGGAAATTACGGGCCTGGCTGTTACCCGGGCCTAGTCCAAACCAGCTCCCCTTAGCAATTGCGATCTTTGCCTGGTTTATCTGGAACATTTTTTCGTTTACATCCTCTTTCTTACTATACATGAATGTTTGTATACGCCCGATCCAGGTTGGTATACGGCCTGCTGAAAAAACTGCCGGTATATCTTTGGCCCTTTGCTCTTTTTTATCATAAGTGCTGACAGCTACATAAAATAAAATGATCACCGGAATTAATAATATACCAACTGTAAGTAAAATATGTTTTGTACTAACCCTGCCGATAAACATAACCAGTATACTGGTGCCTCCAATAAGCAATGCCGTTGAAAGATTTGAAGGTGCTATCAATACACAGGTTATAACAACGGGAATGATGATCGGTAAAAATCCTTTTTTGAAAGATTTGATCACCGCCTGCTTACGGCTCAACTGCCTTCCTAAATACATAAACAAAGCCAGCTTTGCCAGGTCCGATGTCTGGAAGGTCATATTAATTACCGGCAGTTTTATCCAACGGGTTCCGGAATTTAATGTTTGACCAAAAAAGATGGTATATATCAATAATAAAATAGAAACTATGAATAACGGGAAAGCGATTCTGGAATATATGGTATAGTTAACCCGGTGAGCGAAATAGATGATCAAAACACCCAGTATGATAAATCCAAATTGTTTGAAAAGATAACTTTCAGTACTGCGGCTATACTTATAAGCCAGCGAACCGGTACTGCTGTACACAACCAGTAAACTCACCAGGGTGAGGATGATCACAATACCCCATATAACACGGTCACCTTTGGTTCTTTTTACCAAATTGCCACCCATGTTACTGATATTGGGTGTAAAGAATTCTTTTATGTTTACCTGTTCAGCCATACCTCACCCTCGTTCTCCCGATAATTATCGGGAGAGGCCGGGCAATTTTTTATTTAATGAATATTTGTATTATACATTTCAACTTTTATTAGCCAGTCATCTTCGTTTTTTTCTCCCAGTTCCCTCTCCTTCAGGAGAGGGGTTGGGGTGAGGTCATAATTCTTTCACCGCATGCTTAAATTGGTTTCCCCTGTCTTCGTAATTTTTAAACAGGTCGAAGCTTGCACATGCCGGGCTTAATAAAACCACATCGCCTTTGCTTGCAAAATGAAATGCAGATTGTACTGCATCTTTTGCATTCTCCGTATTCACCATCAGGGGAACCATATCACCAAATGCCTCGTGTATCTTCCTGTTCTCAGTGCCCATACAAACTATAGCTTTAACTTTTTCTTTTACCAGCTCGGCTAATAAAGAATAATCATTTCCCTTATCTACACCGCCAAGGATGAGGATCACCGGCTTTTCCATGCTCTCCAAAGCAAACCAGGTGCTGTTAACATTCGTCGCTTTACTGTCATTAATAAATTCAACGTTCCTGATAACAGCCACTGATTCCATCCTGTGTTCCAGACTCTCAAAGGTTTGCAAGGCCTCCCGAATTTTTTCCTTCCTGATGTCTACTGCTGTTGCA
>JBKJMZ010000202.1:0-6579 GCA_046596255.1 Ferruginibacter sp.
TGATGGAATTGACCCTGTAATTTTTTTCAAAACACAAATGTTCCCCTTCAGGGGTTAGGGGCATTAATGCACCAACTGGTGCGTTTCCTTAATAACCCCCATCACAAATACACTCTGCACATTGCCCATATTTTCCTGCTGGCTTAATTTGTTTACGTGAAAATCGTAGTAAGCATTCATGTCCTTGCAAACCACTTTCAGCATAAAATCAAATTCGCCGCTTATGCTGTAGCATTCAATTACTTCATGCAGTTCGTTGATTGTTTTAATAAATTTTACGCCGGCAGTTTTGCTGTGTTCTTTTATTGAAACGTAACAGATTACCATCAGGTTCAGGTCAACTTTGTTAGGGTCAACCAATGTTACATATTGTTTTATAACACCGCTTTCTTCCATGCGCTTAATGCGCTCATGAACCGGCGTAGTGCTCAAGTGAATTTTTTCGGATATTTCCTTAACCGTAACCCTTGCATTTTCCTGCAACAGTTTCAGTATCGCCATATCTTTTTTATCAAGCGTTAAATTTGTAACAGGCGTATTTTCTTTTTGAATAGCTTTTGCCATAGTAAACTTAGCTTTTATCCTGTAATATGAATCATTACAGGCTTATCTACCAAAGTTAGTAAACTATTCAGAATATTATTCTGCAAAATGTACATTTGCATTCTAAATCAATCAATATGTCAACAACAACAAATGCCATCGATTTTAAATTAGCCCACAAGGTTAAAGATATGAGCCTCGCCGAATGGGGCCGTAAAGAAATTATGTTAGCCGAAGCAGAAATGCCGGGCCTAATGAGTATCCGTAAAGAATACGGACCATCACAACCATTGAAAGGTGCAAGAATTGCAGGTTGCCTGCACATGACAATTCAGACTGCGGTTTTAATTGAAACCCTTACTGCTTTAGGTGCAGAAGTTAAATGGAGTTCATGTAATATTTTCAGTACACAAGACCAGGCTGCTGCCGCCATTGCTGCAACAGGTATTGGTGTTTTTGCCTGGAAAGGGCAAACACAGGAAGAATCTGATTGGTGTATTGAGCAGACTTTATTTTTTGGTGGTGCTGACCGCCCGCTGAATATGATCCTGGATGACGGGGGTGATTTGACCAACATGGTATTTGATAAATATCCTGAACTGATCCAGCATGTGAAAGGATTGAGCGAAGAAACAACTACAGGTGTTCACCGTTTATACGAGCGTATGGAAAAAGGTACTTTGCCTATTCCTGCGATCAACATCAACGATTCTGTTACTAAATCCAAATTTGATAACAAGTATGGTTGTAAAGAAAGTTTGGTGGATGCTATCCGTCGTGCCACTGATGTGATGATGGCCGGTAAGGTTGCTGTTGTTGGAAGTTATGGTGATGTGGGTAAAGGTTCTGCAGCTTCATTGAAAGGTGCGGGTTGCAGGGTGATCATTACTGAGATCGATCCGATCTGTGCTTTACAGGCAGCAATGGACGGTTTTGAAGTTAAGCCAATGATCGAAGCCGTTAAAGAAGCTGATATCATTGTAACGGCCAGTGGTTGCCGTGACCTGATCACTGAAAAGCATTTCCGTTTAATGAAAGATAAAGCGATCGTTTGTAATATCGGTCACTTTGATATCGAAATTGATATGGCATGGTTGAATGCAAACTATGGCAATACCAAAAATACCATCAAACCACAGGTTGACATGTATACTATTGAAAGTAAAGATGTAATCATTTTAGCCGAAGGCCGTTTGGTTAACTTAGGTTGTGCAACTGGTCACCCATCATTTGTAATGAGTGCATCGTTCACTAACCAAACCCTTGCCCAGATAGAATTGTGGACCAACACGGATAATTACGAGAACAAGGTTTATGTATTACCTAAATTCCTGGATGAGAAAGTTGCCCGTTTACACCTTGCCAAAATTGGGGTAGTATTAGACGTGTTAACACCTGATCAAAGTACTTATTTAGGACTTCCAAAAGAAGGTCCGTATAAGACTGATGCATACAGGTATTAATACCGGGTCGGGACGCTCAAATGACGCAGTAGTTTTTAAGGTATGTATATTACTCAGCTTACTTTAAAATTGTTAGTCTTTAATAGCGGCCTGAACCATGATAATAAAAACATCAAATTATAAAAAATCCCATCTGCCTTTGGCAGGTGGGATTTTTATTTTGTAATACTTTTATTTAACGCAGGTCCTTAGTAGCTTCCATGATCGGATGCCTGTCAATATACTGGCTAAACTGATCCATTTTACCTGCATCGTTAAAATGCTGGGTATTATGCGCCCAAAAGGTTATGGCCTTACCGTTCTTATACTTCACATTAACTTTATACCAGCTAAGCATCCACTTACCTGCAGATACTACGCCATTGGGGCTAACATTGGCCATAAGTGGAAGTGAAATATGCTCGGAAAATTTGATATTGTCGATGATGTTATACCTGGCGGTATACCATTCTTTAACCGCTGCCTTACCAACCAGGCTATCGCCACCCGACCACCTGAACATTACATTATCATCCATACTGGCTGTATAGCCATTAACATCTTTGTTCTCAAAAGCAGTAAAAGCAGCCATAGAAGCAGCAACCATATTGCTGTCATTCAGGATCTCAACAGGAGCTTTGCCTGTTTCGGTTTTAGAATCGGTTGCGGCTGTTTCAGCCTTCTTTTCTTCAGAATTGCAGGCAAATAAAAGTGCAGCAATAAAAAGCAATGACATGATTTTTTTCATACGTGTTTAGTTTAAGTATTGATAAATGGTTAAAAAAATAATTATGCAGTCAGAAAAAAATGTTTCGAAGGGAAAGGATGGGGCAAAATATAAATTAAATCTGATTAAACAAATCATTTCCGGGGTATTTTTAAACCAGCATTACAGGTACATGAGGTTTTAGGTTAAATTTGTTTCTTAATTCTAATAAATGGCAAAGCTTTCGGTTAATATCAACAAACTGGCCACCCTCCGCAACAGCCGTGGCGGTAATAACCCCGACCTGGTAAAAGCGGCAAAGGATATTGAGCGCTTTGGCGCCGATGGGATTACGGTACACCCCCGCCCAGATGAGCGGCACATCCGTTACCAGGATGTTTTTGACCTGAAGAAAATTGTAACCACCGAATTCAATATTGAAGGCAACTGTACCGAACAAAAATTTGTTGAGTTGGTACTTGCAAATAATCCAACCCAGGTAACATTGGTACCTGATGCACTTGGACAACTCACATCCAACCATGGGTGGAATACCATTGAACATTCCGCTTACTTAAAAGATATGATCGCTGTTTTTAAAAATGCCGGCATACGTGTTTCCATTTTTGTTGACCCGATTGTGGAAATGATAGAAGGTGCTAAAGCTACCGGAACAGACAGGGTTGAATTATATACAGAGTCGTATGCTAAGCAATTTGCAATGGGCAATAAGCAACTGGCAATAGAGCCTTTTATTGCAGCAGCTAATAAAGCAAATGAATTGGGATTGGGCATAAATGCAGGGCATGACCTTGATCTGCAAAACCTCAAATACTTCTCTCAAAATATCCCCGGCTTACTGGAAGTATCTATTGGCCATGCATTAATATGCGATGCTGTTTATTTGGGTTTGGAGAATGCAGTGCAACTGTATAAGCGCCAGTTGAAATAAGTTGATTATATTTAAGTTGTGCATTCCCGTAACCCGAGGATGAACAAACTAATAACCTGCTTATGAAAAGAATACTCCTGTTCTTTTTTACCTGCCTCTGCATTTCATATAGTTATGCACAAACAAATGCCAGGGATAGCCTGAAACAATTACTCCAAAAAGAAAAAACAGATACAGGCCGTGTATTGCTGCTGGCGGAACTGGCATATCAATTACATGAGTCGAAGCCGGATACAGCAATGGCCCTTGCGTTGGATGCATTGACGATTGCCCGCCGGATAGGTTTTGAAAAAGGAGAAGCGTTAAGCTTGAATAGGATGGGTAACACGTATAATATTTCAGGCAATTACCCAAAAGCAATGGAAACTTATTTACAGGCTTTACATATCAATGAAAGGATCAATGACCTTGATGGGATACGGAAAAATTACAATAACATTGGAAATGTTTACCACAGCCAGGGAAATAACAAACAGGCTTTAGTTTATTTATTTAAGTCTAAAGACCTGGGAGAAAAATTAAATGCTAAAGAAGGACTTTCCATAACCCTGGTAAATATTGCTGCTAATTACCTTGAACTGAAAAAAATAGATTCCGCTACATTGTATATACTACAAGCATATTACATTGCTAAGGAGATAAAATATGACAGGCAAATAGGGGGTTCATTACAGGTTTTGGGAAGGATTAATGCTCAATCAGGGCAACCTGTAATTGCATTAGAATATTACAGGCAAAGCATTCCTTTTGCAACTAAAGCTGAAAATTTTCAAGACTTATCTTTTTCCTACCTTGGTATGGCAAAACTATTTGAAATAACAAAGCAGAAAGATTCAGTACTTTTTTATGCTAACCAGTCTTTGCAGATTGCCCAGGAAAGGGGATTCACCCGGCAATTGAGAGATGCAGGCAGGTTCCTGTCTTTGTATTACAGGAATATACATGTTCCTGACAGTGCATTTGTTTACCAGGATGTTGCCAAAGCTGCAAATGATTCTTTGTTTAGTGATCAAAAGAGTAGCCAAATGCAAAGCCTTTTATTTGATGAAAAAATGAGGCAGCAGGAAATTGCAACAACAGAATTAAAAATCAAAGAAGAACGGAAAAATAATCTTCAATACGCCGCCATTGTCATTGGACTGATCAGCTTTATCATTTTATTCTTTATACTCAGCCGTAGCATCATTGTAAAAGAAAAGTTCATTAAATTCTTTGGCATCGTGGGTCTGTTGGCAGTATTTGAATTCATCAACCTCTATATTCATCCTTATCTCGATAAATTGACCAACCACTCCCCTTTTCTCATGCTGGCTATCCTGATATGTATTGGTGCATTGCTGGTGCCTTTGCATCATAAGCTGGAAAAGTGGATAACAAAAATTATGGTGGAGAAAAATAAAAAGATAAGATTGGAGGCGGCGAAAAAAACAATTGCAACACTGGAGCCCTCCTTCGTTGAAACTCCGGAGGGTAAAGGAAAACAAACTAATTAACTCTTTATGAAAAAATTTATTCTACTATTACTCATTGGCCTGAGCAGCTATTATGGGCATGCCCAATCCCTTGAACATGAAAGAGACAGCCTCAAACTATCCTTGCAAAATGAAAAAACTGATACAGGCCGTGTATTATCTCTTGCCAACCTTTGTTTCGTGTATTTTGAATCCAAACCCGATACGGGAATGATAATGGCTTTGCAGGCTTTGGAACTTTCACGTAAAATCGGTTTTGCAAAAGGAGAGGCAGTAAGCTTAAACAGAGTTGCCAATGTTTATAGCATATTAGGAAATTTCCCAAAAGCAATGGAAGTTCTTTTGCAGGCTTTACAGATAAATGAAACGATTAATAACGTAGAGGGAAAACAAAAGAATTTTAGTAACATAGGGTTGATATTTAACGCTCAGGATGATTATCAACAGGCATTAAGTTATTCCTTTAAAGCAAAGCATATAGCAGAGGAGTCAAACAATAAACGTAGTCTTTCTATTATACTTGTAAATATTGGAGAGAATTACCTACAGTTAAAAATGTTTGATTCTGCAACCATTTTTACACAACAAGGCTATAATTTGGCTTATCAAATAAATTATTCCAGGCAAATTGGTGCTGCTTTACGTATTATGGGAGAAATTTATTCTGCAACAGAACAAAATACGCTTGCATTAGAATATTACAGAAATAGCATTCCTTATTCAACAAAAGCTGAAAGCTATTCGGGCTTGTGCAGTGCATATTTGGGTATGGGTAAATTATTTGGGAAGATGAAGAAAAGTGATTCCACCATTTTTTATGCAACCAAATCATTAGTAATTGCCACCGAAAAAAGATTCACCTTGAATATCCGTGATGCCGGTAGATTCTTAACTTCTTACTACAGGACTATAAATAAAGCGGATAGTGCATTCTTTTATCTGGACATTACCAAGATTGCAAACGATTCTTTATTCAGTCAGCAAAAACAAAAACAATTTCAGAGCCTTGCCTTTGATGAAAAACTTCGTCAAAATGAAATAGCTGCCGCAGAATTAAAAGCAAAGGAAGAAAGAAAACGCAATCTTCAATACGCTGCCATTGTCATTGGCCTGATCAGTTTCATCATCTTATTCTTTATACTCAGCCGCAGCATCATTGTAAAAGAAAAATTCATCAAATTCTTTGGCATTGTGGGCCTGCTGGCTGTATTTGAATTCATCAATCTCTATATTCATCCTTACCTCGATAAATGGACCAACCACTCCCCTTTTCTCATGCTGGCCATCCTTATTTGTATTGGGGCATTGCTGGTGCCGTTGCATCACAGGCTGGAAAAATGGATTACAAAAATTATGGTGGAGAAGAATAAAAAGATAAGATTAGAGGCGGCGAAGAAAACGATTGCATCATTGGAAGGTGAACAAACTAATTAAATCTTTATGAAAAAAATATTACTGCTGCTC
>JBKJMZ010000050.1:0-9448 GCA_046596255.1 Ferruginibacter sp.
TTATCCATATTGGCTTCGGTAAAATACTGGTACCTGTCCCTGATATCTTCGGGGATGTCAATATAAGCAATATCAGGTTGCAGGTCTAAGCCTGCAAAGGTTGATCTTGCCAGATCGTTAAAGGACCTTGCTTCGGCTGTTCCTAAATTATAAATAGCAGAAGCCGGGCTGGTTTCCCCGTACTTACCGGCACTGGCGCACATCAGCCAGTAACAAACAGCGATCACATCTTTTACATAAATAAAATCACGTAGTTGTTCTCCATCCTCATATCCATCTTTATGCGACCTGAACAGGTTTACTTTTCCTTTATCTTTTATCTGTTTAAAAGCATGAAATATAACACTGGCCATACGACCCTTGTGGTATTCATTAGGTCCATACACATTGAAGAATTTTAATCCGGCCCAGAAGGGTGGATGGTCTTCCTGATGCAGCACCCATTTGTCAAATTCATTTTTGGAGATGCCATAAGGATTTAAGGGGCGAAGCTGTTCAACTATTTCATGGCTGTCATCATAACCCAGTTCACCTTCGCCATAAGTTGCGGCGGAAGATGCGTATACGAGCGGGATATTATTTATTGTACAGTAGTTCCATATCTTTTGAGAGTATTCAACATTCAAATGCTGGTGAACCGCATAATCAAATTCAGTAGTATCGGTCCGGGCACCCAAATGAAAAACAAAACTTACGGTTAGTTTTTCTTTTTGTACCCAGTTGAAAAAATCTTCCCGCTCAACCTTAACAAGGTATTTTTTATGCAATAGGTTCAATTCTTTTTCAGCGTCATTAAATTCATCAACCAGAATTAAGTTTTCAAATCCCTGCTTATTTAAATAGCTTACCATGCAGGATCCAATGAAACCTGCAGCGCCTGTTACTATAACGGCCTCCCCAAGACCCTCCAAAGGAGGGGTTTTAGAACCGAATTCTTTATGGCTTATTTCTGTGCTCATTAATTTAGATCTTTGTTAAATAGCTGAAAGCGCATGCTCACTCTCATGCCCCGCCAGTAAATTAGCAATCGCATTTTCATATTTGTCTTTCCATTCATTCACGTGACCCCAAGCTTCGCCATTGATATTAATATTACCGGTAGTAACCTTACCTAAATAAGTCACGTTTATTTCCTTTCTCTCTAGCAGCGTATTAAAATTGTCCCTGTTCTCTCTGGATACAGTAACAACCACACGGCTCTGTGACTCTCCAAACCAGTATGCATCGGGCCTCACCCCCAACCCCCGTCCGACCAAGTCATCCGGGCGGGCCTCTCCCGGGGAGAGGGGGGTTGAAAACCCTAAATCCCTATTAAAACAACTTTCTATAAGCGTAACAAATAAACCACCCTCACTCACATCATGAGCAGAATTGATCAATTTTTTACCGATCATTTTTTTAACCTCATGCTGTATATCAAATTCTTCCTGCAGGTTAAAATAAGGAGCAGGTGAAAATTCCACACCGTGAATCTTATGCAGGTATTCTGATGAGTTGATATCATTGCGTTGTGTTCCCACCAAATAGATCTCATCATCAGCCTGTTTAAAATCCATGGTCATCTTATCATGCACGTTTTCCAGTAAACCTACCATGCCAATTGTTGGAGTGGGGTATACAGCACCATCCGGCCCCTGGTTGTAAAAACTTACATTGCCACCGGTCACAGGCGTATCAAATTTGATACAGGCTTCTCCCATGCCTTTTATAGCATGCACGAACTGGTAATAAACTTCGGGATCGTAGGGGTTACCAAAATTTAAACAGTTGGTAACGCCCAGTGGCTGGCCGCCACTGCAAACTATATTCCTTGCTGCTTCTGCAACAGCGATCATTGCACCTTTGTAAGGATCAGCAAAAACATAGCGGCTATTGCAATCCGTTGTTAAAGCCAGGGCCTTATTTGTGGGCTTGGCTAAAACAATTGCAGCATCGCTTGGTGCATTGGTGCTTGCATTACCTGTACCCACCATGCTGTCGTACTGTACATATATCCAGCGCTTACTGGCAATGTTTGGTATCTGGATAATTTGCTCCGCAACAGATTTGAGGTCTGTTGGTTCTTCAATAGTTGAAATATCAAATGCTTTTATCTTTTTAAAATATTTTGGTTCTGTAAATGGCCTGTCATATACCGGGGCGCCACCACCCAGCACCAATTCGTATGCAGGTAGTTCTGCCTCCAGTTTTCCATCAACAAAGAATTGTAAAATGCCATCATCTGTCACTTCGCCGATCTCACTACAGGGCAGGTCCCATTTTTTAAACACATCCAGTACCAATTGTTCTTTTCCTTTTTCAGCAACAAGTAACATGCGCTCCTGACTTTCGCTCAGCAACAGTTCCCAGGGCTTCATTCCTTTTTGACGCGTAGGTACTTTATCCAGGTCGATCCGCATACCTGATTTTCCTTTTGCACTCATTTCAGATGTAGAGCAAATGATGCCTGCTGCTCCCATATCCTGCATACCTACCACGGCCCCGGTCTGTATAACTTCCAAACAAGCTTCCAGTAATTTCTTTTCCTGGAAGGGATCACCAACCTGTACAGCGGGCAGATCTTCAGCGCTATCAGCTGTAATATCCGCCGATGCAAAACTTGCACCGCCAATGCCATCCTTACCGGTGGCACTGCCAACAAAAAAAACAGGATTGCCTTTTCCTTCTGCAGTTGCAGAAACCGTTTCTCCATTTTTCAGGATCCCAACACTCATCGCATTTACCAATGGGTTGGTATGATAACATGCTTCAAAATATACTTCACCACCAACAGTGGGTACACCAAAGCAGTTGCCATAATGGCCAATACCATGCACTACGCCGGCTAACAAATGTTGTGTTTTTGCTTCGGTCAATTTTCCAAAGCGCAAAGAGTTTAAAGAAGCGATAGGCCTTGCACCCATCGTAAATATATCACGGTTAATACCGCCAACACCCGTTGCTGCACCCTGGAAAGGCTCAATGGCCGAAGGATGATTATGAGATTCAATTTTAAAAACTACGCCGTATCCATCACCAATATCCATCAACCCGGCATTTTCTTCACCCGCTTTTACCAGCATCTTTTTTCCATCACGGGGTAAGGTTTTAAGCCATTTGATGGAATTCTTATAACTGCAATGCTCACTCCACATTGCGCTGAAACAACAGAGTTCATTAAAGTTGGGGGTGCGGCCAAGTTTTTCTTTTATCAGATCAAATTCTTCGGCTGTTAACCTGAGTTGTTCGGCAGTTTGTGCAGTTATTTCCATAAATGTGGATGAAAAGATGTGATGAGGTGCAAAGGTAATGACTGCATGGCTTTTATCCCCAACAGCAAAGCAAATATTTTAACTATCTTCCCACACCAAAATTGCAGACATTGAATTACCTGTTATTTGTTGTTTACCTTATTATTTTATGCTGGCTTTTGTTGCGTATACCATTCATTAAAAATGTCGGTATAAACAGTAAGGTTGTATTGGGGCTGTTCCTCATCAAGGTGCTTGCCGGTATTGCCATTGGCTGGATATCCATACATATTTATGGTCCCGGCAATGATTATTGGGATGTGAATGATTATGCCAGGGAAGAATACCGGCTTTTATTAACAGATCCAGCCAAATACTTCAGCAATCTTTTTGTATCGGATTATACAGATGGCTTTTCAGGTGTTTTTAATTCCTATAATTCTTACTGGAATGACCTGCGGAATAATATCATCATCAAACTTGTTTCTGTCTTTAATATTTTCAGCCGGGGCGATTATTATATCAACAGTTTATTCTTCAACTTCATTGTTTTTTTCGGGCATGTAATATTATATAGGCTATTCACTAAAATTTACCCTGGTAAAAATATTCTGGTGATCATTGGTTGTTTCCTGCTGCCATCCACTTTGTATTTTGTCTCAGGTATCCATAAAGACGGTATTGTTTTTTTATTGCTGGCTATTATCATTTATAGTGTTTACCAGTCGCTGACAAAGGAAAGTTTTAATGCCAGGCGGGTATTACTCATCTGTATCAGCATGTTCTTTTTATTTCTCATCAGGAATGTTGTACTCCTGCTGCTATTGCCTGCATTATTTGCGTGGATATTATCGGTTAAAACAAAATGGTCGACTATGCTATGCTTTGGATCTGTTTATCTTTTTACAGGTTTTCTGTTTTTTGGAATAGGTTCTGTATCCGGAGTAGAACCCATGCAGATCGTTATACAAAAGCAGGCAGATTATATGGAACTTAAAGGGGCTGCCACGCAAATTGAACTTACAGCACTTCAACCCAATTTTAAAAGTTTCCTGCTAAATGCACCACGGGCTTTTAATCATAGTATGCTCCGTCCTGTTCCTTGGGATCAACCTGTAACATCACTGTTACCATTTGGCCTGGAACTTTATTTTTACCTGTTCCTGGTACTAATGCTGGTCTTTTTTAGAAATAAGGAATTGACTGTAGACAAAGCGTTCCTGTTTTTTATCCTATTTTTTCTTATTACTGTATTTCTTATAATTGGGTATATCGTACCCAATCTTGGTTCACTGGTCAGGTACAGGAGCCTGTACCTGCCGCTTATTATAACACCGGTGCTATGTTCTTTAAACTGGAGTAAGATGGCAAACAGGTCAACACTTTAGAATTTAAAATATATAATTTATTTCTCCACATTTTTGAGTTTTTGTAGGAATAACCCCAAAATTTATTGGTTTATAAATCTATTTAATGTTTTTTTGTCCCTTAAAACATTCAAAAAATGGAATCTTTAAGGTTTAAGGCATTAGAAAATTTAAGTAACGGACTTCCAAAAGTTAAGGTTGAAGGGTCCCAAAAGATCACTGAGATCTTTAATGAAAATGTATTTACGCTAAATGTAGCCCGCAAATATTTAAGCGATGAAGCGTATAAAAGTTTGGCTGCATCTACCAAAGGTGGTAAAAAGATCGACCGCAACATGGGCGCCCATATCGCCAACGGCATGCGTGTTTGGGCAGAGAGTAAGGGAGTTACCCATTTTACCCATTGGTTTCAGCCATTGACAGGTTTATCAGCAGAAAAACATGATTCCTTTTTTACATTGAAATCAGATGGCTCGCCTATTGAGGAATTTGAAGCAGCTACTTTGATCCAGCAGGAACCGGATGCATCTTCTTTTCCAAGCGGCGGACTAAGGGCAACTTTTGAAGCCCGCGGCTATACGGCATGGGATCCTTCTTCTCCTGCATTCATCATGGAAATAGGACAGGGAAAAACCCTTTGCATTCCTACCATCTTCGTTTCATACACCGGAGAATCCCTTGATACAAAAACACCTTTGCTGAAAGCTTTGGTGGCATTGGATAAAGCAGCAACAGATGTTTGTCAATATTTTGATAAGAATGTAACCAAGGTTACTGCAACCCTGGGTTGGGAGCAGGAATATTTTGTAATTGATGCGGGCCTCGCAAATACACGTCCTGATCTTTTGCTCACCGGCCGTACCGTTTTTGGACATGCACCTGCAAAAGGACAGCAATTAGATGATCATTATTTTGGCGCAATTCCGGAAAGAGTTTATGCGTTTATGCGTGATTTTGAGCAGGAGAGTTATAAACTGGGGATTCCCATCCGTACAAGGCATAATGAAGTGGCGCCTGCACAATTTGAGTGTGCACCTATTTTTGAAGAAACCAACCTTGCGGTTGATCACAATACTTTGCTGATGGACATTATGGACCGTGTAGCCAAGCGTCATGGCCTTAAATGTCTCTTGCATGAAAAACCATTTGCAGGCATCAACGGCAGTGGTAAACACAACAACTGGAGTATGGCAACTGATACCGGCGTTAACTTATTAGCACCCGGCAAAACGCCAAAGACCAATTTGATGTTCCTTGCATTCTTTGTTAACTCCATCAAAGCTGTACATGAATATGCAGACCTGTTGAGGGCTTCTATCGCCAGCGCAGGAAATGATCATCGACTTGGAGCTAATGAAGCACCGCCTGCCATCATCTCGATCTTTATTGGTAAATATCTTACCGAAGTTTTGAACCAGGTAGAAAAAAGAGTTGGAAACAGTTTTGATGAACAGGATGAAGCCATGCTGAAACTGGATATCCATAAAAGTATTCCTGAACTGATGCTGGATAACACAGACCGAAACCGTACATCACCATTTGCATTCACCGGCAATAAATTTGAGTTCCGCGCTGTTGGCTCCTCTGCCAATTGTGCTAATGCAATGACTGCTTTGAATGCGATCATGGCGGATACGCTGAAAAGCTTTAAAGCCGATGTGGATGGCCTGATAGAAAAAGGAGAGAAGAAGGAAGTGGCCATCATGCAGGTCATTCAAAAGTATATTGTGGAAAGTAAATCAGTTTTGTTTGAAGGAGATGGTTATAGCGATGAGTGGGAGAAAGAAGCTGCCAGGCGCGGATTGCCAAATATAAAAACCACGCCACTGGCTTTAGATGCTTATGTAAGTGATAAAGTCAAGCATCTTTTCCAAAGCAACGAAATTTATAATCATGCAGAGCTGGAAGCACGCCACGAGATCATGCTGGAAGCCTATATTAAAAAAGTACAGATAGAAGCAAGGGTTATGGGCGACCTGGCAACAACATTCATTCTGCCATCTGCCGTTAAATACCAGAACGTACTGATCAAAAATATCGTTGGTTTAAAAGAAGCCGGCCTACCGGCAAAAGCATCTGCCAACCAGAAGCAGGTTTTAGAAGCCATCAGTGATCATATCAATCTTATCAGCGACAACGTGGAGAAGATGATCGAAGAGCGTAAGAAAGCCAACGAGATAAAAGATACCCGTGCCATGGCTATTGCCTATTGCGATAATGTAAAAGGTAAATACTTTGATATCATTCGCTATCACGTGGATAAACTGGAATTGCTGGTTGATGATGCCTGCTGGCTCTTGCCCAAATACAGGGAACTGCTATTCTTAAGATAATTTCTATAACCCCCATTGTATCCCACAAAGACTCTAAGATCACAAAGAAAATATTCAAACTTTGTGTACTTCGTGTCTTTGTGGGATATTTTTTTTCTTTTTATTGTGAGGGCAATTAAACTTCTACCTTAAAATAATATCTATTTTACAGTAATTTAAAACATCAAAAATAAAACACATGAAGTATCCTCTTATTATTATAACAATTTTTTTTGGCACATTATCCGCTACCGCACAAATTGAAAGAAAGACTGAAATCAGCAAGCCTGATAGTTCAAACGCCGTTGCCGGAAAAAATAAAGACATTAAGCAAACCCAAAAAGACAGATTTAAAGAACTTGACCTTACCAAAGAGCAGAAAGCAAAAGTAAAAGAGATACGCCATGCAGGTAAGTCAGCTAAAGAAGCTATTGAGAATAATGCAGAACTAAATGAGGCCGATAAGAAAAGACAGTTACGCCTTTTGCAAAGGGATCAGATGCAAAAAATACAGGGTATTTTAACTGAAGAGCAAAAAGCAAAATTCAAAGCATCCAAAGAAAACAATACATAATACCATCTTTATTTAAAAGTAGCCGAAGGATACGTATAAATATTAGATGGTATTATGCCGATAGCATACTTTATAAAATTAAATACTGGTATCATCGGCATAAAGATTTTATTTGCGGGACAAGTTTCAGTCACTTTTTCCTGTGCGTTGGGTTGAGCAAAGGCCGTTCATTTTTTGAACGGCTTTATCTTTCCGGAGAGTTGCCCAAAAGAGTAACTCACAGGAAAAACATAAATTTGTTTAATGAGCGCCTGCTTTGCAGGAAAACAAATTTGCTAAAATGGAATTTACAAAAGAAGATGAAATTGTTTTTGAAAAGTTTTTTCTTTTAAAAGAGAAAAGACAATTTCGAAAAGCATTAAAAGTGTTAGATATTTTGAAAGATAAATACAAAGACAGTAGTGTGATTCATGGCCTCTATGGTTTATCATATTTTGAATTAAAGGATTTTAAATAGCGTAAAGCATTATAGTAAAGTGATTGCCATGAAGCCAAATTCAGAATTGGCTTCATTAGCATTGTATGTGTCTTTAGTGAACATTGGAAAAGACAGGAAGGCTTTAAAAGAATTATTTAGATATACTGAAACCTACCAACCAAAGTTGTTTATGGTGACAATAAAAGAATTAATTGAAGAGAATATGGATGGCATAAGGTTTAAAACAGATAGAAAAAAAATTGAAAATTTATATAAGAAATGGATACCTATTTAAGCTCGAATTGCTTTATAAATGATACAATTTTTTCAATTAAATTTGTTTAATGAGCACAACCTTCACTTACCAACACTTAGAGAATTTCTCAAAAAACATTTTTTTAAAAATAGGCTGTAGCGAAGTTGATGCTGATACTGCGAGCAAATCCCTGCTATCAGCCGATTTGCGTGGCGTTGATAGTCATGGTGTGGCCCGCCTTAGCGGCTACATACGCCTGTGGGAAGCAGAACGGGTGAATGCAAAACCAGAAATTAAGATCGTACATGAAACACCTTCCACTGCCGTAGTTGACGGAGATAGAGGCCTGGGTTTAGTAGTTGCACCATTCGCCATGCAGGTTGCCATTGAAAAAGCAAGGGCTGTTGGCACCGGTTGGGTAAGTGTAAAGAACAGTAATCATTTTGGTATTGCGGGCCATCACGCCATGATGGCTTTAAAGGAAGATATGATCGGTATTGCCATGACGAATGCATCAGCTTTGGTTGCTCCAACTTTTTCTAAAGAAAGAATGCTGGGTACTAATCCTATTGCTGTTGCAATACCTGCAGGCAACCAGCCTCCATTTGTTGCAGACTTTGCAACAACAACTGCCGCCAATGGCAAGCTGGAGATCCTGCAAAGAAAAAATATGGAAACCCCAACAGGTTGGGTATTAACAAAGGATGGAGAACCTTCCACCAATGCCGGCGAAATGCAGCAAGGTGGTTTGTTATTACCACTCGGTGGAGATGTAGAACATGGCAGCCATAAAGGTTATGCATTGGGTGCCATTGTTGATATTTTTTCAGGCATACTCAGCGGCGCCAATTATGGGCCCTGGGTGCCACCTTTTCCTGCATATATCCCCATGCCCGAGAATATGCCCGGTGAGGGCATCGGCCATTTCTTTGGGGCCATGCGTATTGATGCATTCCGCAGAGCCGATGAATTTAAAGAACATATGGATTTCTGGATAGAACGTTTCAGGTCAGCAAAGACCATTGCCGGCCAGGAAAAAGTACTGATACCTGGCGACCCCGAAAGAGAAATGGAACAGGAAAGAATGAAAAGCGGAATTCCTTTGCTGCCCGTGGTTGTAGACGATCTAAAAGCATTAAGCAATAAGTTTAATGTTCCTTTTTAGAGATTATGCCGATATACCAGCATTTGAATTCATGAGATTCCAATCGGCATACTGCCAGCTAAGATTTATAACTAAAGGAAGGCTATTATAAATCTTGATGGCAGTATCTTTGCACCTTAAAATTTT
>JBKJMZ010000062.1:0-3013 GCA_046596255.1 Ferruginibacter sp.
TTTCCCTTGTTTGTAAAACCGGATAAAGCAGGGGATAGCCTGGGTATTGATCAGCATTCATTAGTTCACAATATGGATGAACTGAAACAAAAATGTGCCGAAATAATAGAAGAGTATTGCCCCCTGCTGGTAGAAGAATATATTGAAGGTAGAGAATTCACGGTAATGCTGGTTGCCAATGCTAATGATGATAAAACCTGCACGGTCTTTAAGCCTGTTGAGTATATATTTCCGACAGGTTTTGAATTTAAGACCTATGCATTAAAAACCTCAGAGCTTCATCCCGAAGCAAATATTCCCTGTAACGATCCGGAATTGGAAGCGCAATTGAAAGATGCCGCCCTCCAGATCTTCCAGGGATTTGGTGGCGCCGGTTATGCCCGGCTCGATTTCAGGGTAAATAATAAGAACGAGATCTTTTTCCTGGAAATAAATTTTACCTGCTCCGTTTTTTATAAAGACGGTTATGAAGGTTCAGCGGATTATATTTTAAAAGCAGATGGTACAGGCCAGGCTTCATTCTTAAAAATGATCATCGATGAAGGCATTGCCCGCCATCAACGTAGTTTAAAAAAATACATTATGAAGGGTAATGCCATTGCGGGTTATGGCATATATGCGATACAGGATATAAACATTAATGAACTGATATTCAACGGAGAAGGCATGCCACAGCGCATGGTAACCCGTAATTATGTAGCCCGTTATTGGGATGTTAAGGAAAAGGAAACCTTTAGAAAATACGCTTATCCTCTAAGTAAAGAGGTATTTTTGCTCTGGAATAATAACCCGGCAAACTGGGCGCCACAAAATCACAGTTGTAACCCGAATACCTCCTATGAAGGATTGAATGTAGTGGCCTTGCGCAATATTAAGCAGGGCGAAGAACTAACGCTTAACTACTCCAGCTTCCTGGATGAACATATGGAGCCCTTTAACTGCCGCTGTGGTGAAGCAAATTGTTGTGGATGGATTTCGGGAATCAAGGATAATTCTGTTACCGAAAGAGAAAGTCTCCGCAATAATTAAACGTCAGCACTTTTATCCCGTCATACTAACCACTGCTACTTCGCTAATTCATCCTCCGTAATTTTAATGAAGGAGTAAGCTACGTAGCACAAGCATTACAATTCTCTCCTTTTTTAAGGACAATGTTATTTAATTAAGGTTTGTCAGGGTGAGCCTGTCGAACCCGGTCTATTAGAAGAAACCCGCCTTCGACAAGCTCAGGCTGACAGCTTTCTTCCTGTCTTCCGCACTGGGACACCCGATTTTAAAGCTTAAATAAATCAGCAAGGTATTTTTGTTCATCATTGAGGATAAGTATTTGGTTTATTTCCTCGTTGCTAATTGGTTTTAAGCCTTTGATGGAGTAAATGGTCTTTGCAATTTCAATTGCTTTTTCTGGACTTAGTTTTGAGTTTAATTGTTTCAGTTGTCTCTCCAATTCCTTATACACTTTGTATGCTACAAAAGCAATACAAATATGAGCTTCAATCCTCCGTTGTAATTGATGATAAACAGGTCTGATTTTTAAATCTGTTTTTGCAATTCGGAAGGCCTTTTCAATTTTCCACAGGTGATTGTAGTTATCAATGATTTCTTCTTTTGAAAGACGGGTGTTTGTGATATATCCTTTCAGGCCATCCCAGCGGCCATCCTGGTCATATTTATTCTTGTCAATTGATATTTTCAATTCACCTTCTAATTTTAAATATTTGTTGTAGCCTTTGTTGTTGATGTTGGCTTTGGTGAGTTTCCCGGTTCTGATTTGCTTCTCTAATTTTTGTAGACCTCTTTCCCGGTTTATCCTGTCTTTTTTTGCCCTGGCTTCTGAATAGCTGATGATAAGCCGGGTTTGTTCATCTTTTTCAATGATGTGGCTTTGTCCGTTTTTAAAGGTCAGTGCCATAACCTGTTTCTTTATTAATTGTGTGTCGTTTTTAATTCTTGCTCCCAAAATAAATTCATAGCCTTTTGTTTGAAGTTCTGTGATATTATCGTTTGACAATAAACCCGAATCGGCAATGATGACTAACTGTTCGAGATTGTATTTTACTTTAAAGGCATTTATCACTGGCAGCATTGTATGGCCCTCGAACTTGTTGCCTTCAAAAATGTCGTAAGCCAACGGATACCCATCTACACTTACCAACAAGCCTAACACAATTTGTGGATGCTGATGTTTTCCTTCTTTGCTAAAACCCGTTTTACGAAGTTCATCTTCGTTTTCAATCTCAAAATACAAAGTGGTTACATCATAGAAGACGATGCTTATTTTGTTATGCAAAATCTTCAGTGTATGTTGATAACTGATTTGTTGCACCTGCTCTTTCTGACTGTTGTAAAGCTTATCTAAATAACGGTAAACTTTATCTTCATCTATTATGTATGATTGATACTGCCTGAGATAGTCTGTAGTTTTTAATTTACTTGCCGGAAAACACATGCGGGCAATCACCAGCTTTTTGAATATTTCATCCTTAATTTCATTGAAGCCAATCTCATCAAATATTTTTCCTAACAACAACTCACTACCGGCCACATTCACTTGCTTAATGCCTGCCACGAATTTGGAAAACATTTCATCCGTATTACTGAAATCAATTTCAACTTGTCCTTTATGTTTTTTGATGTAAGCTTGTCCCTGCTTAAACAAAGAATCTACTTCAAATATATCAGCAGAACTGCCAATGGTTTTCACCAGTTTATACTTACCCGTTGATTTATCAATTACCTGAATACTAATTAAACCACTTTTGTTTTGTTTTTTCCTGACGAACATTTTCCGAAGATATAAAACAGCTTTAGGACACCCATTTTTCCTTCTTTTTCTTTATAACCCAATGATTTTCAATAGTAAATTTTTTGCCTCACGAAGAGTGCGGAAGACAGGAGCAGCAGGGTATCATAACACACTATAGGGGGTAAATATATCTTTTTTTCGGAAGTGGGTGAGAAAACCAACATCGGAAGTGGTATGGTTACTTTTAAGCAGAAAATAAAAACCTAA
>JBKJMZ010000073.1:0-4985 GCA_046596255.1 Ferruginibacter sp.
GTTTTGAGAAAATGCCATTGCTGATAGCAACAGCATTGCGATTGATAATGTAAAATTTTTCATTGTTTTTTTTAGTTTACGAGGTGATTTAATTAATTAATCCAATTGTGGTTGGAATAATGAATTTTAACAATGGAAAATCAATGGGATTGGAGCTTGCATACATGTTCCTTTAAAAAATAGTATGCAGGAATAACATTAATTAAATGTTAGTCTTACGACACAAGAATTTTAAAAGAAATGGATTTAATTGCTTTAAAATAGGAGATCAGAGGTTGTAAAAACCCGCAGTGGTTAGTGCTGCAGCAGTTAGGTTATAATAGGTATAGAGATTTGAGATTGCAAAGAAAAGTAAACTTTTTGATATAAACAAGATAAAATTTAAAATAGTGGATAATTTTTCAAGTAAATATTAATTGTATATTATAATATAATTACCTAATTTTTTATATTGTTTTTGATTATAGCCTGGCAACATTGATTGGCAGTACCTACTGCTGTAATTGGGGAAAATAGGTGGATATACAAAAAGGCCGCCTATGCAGGCAGCCCCTTTGTGCTTGGTGTTTTATCGAAACTTTAAAATTAGTTCGTAACAGTTAATCTTTTAGTGGTGGCATCACCGGTAACTTTGTTTGTAATTCTTACCAGGTAAATACCGCTTTGCAGGTTATTGATCTCTACGGTATTAGTAGTTTTCAATTCAATTGATTTAACTAATCTGCCTGCATTATCCATTACTTCAACATTGGTTGCTTCGGCTAAATCAGCAATAGTAATTTTTGCAAATCCTACACTTGGGTTGGGATAAACTGAGAAATCACTAACAGATGCTGTACCTTTTACAGCCCTTGTTTCGCTTAATTTAAAACTGGCATCTATGTCAACTATTTTTAAGCGGTATTGGGTTATAGTCTTTGAATTATTATTATCAACATAAGAATATGTACTTCCACTGCCATTATTTGTAGCAGCAACAGTTCCAACAGGCATAAAGCCGTTGCCAGTATTACGTTCAACAATATATTCTTTTGCATTAATCTCTGTAGAAGAGGCCCAGTTTATAGTAACTGCATTTCCAGTACGTTTAGCAAAGAATGAACTTATTAAAACTGGCAATGTACCTCCCTCGGAAACAAAACAGCCAAAGTTGCTACCAGTTACACCAGGGGTTGAAAAGAAAACTTCCAGCGAATTTGCAGTGGGCAGGTTACCACTAGTAACGCAATATTCCACTTTCCCATTGCTACAAGTTCCAGCACCAACCGTAACATTTGCTTTCACTCCATTAATTCGGATAGAGTCAATAATGAACCCAGGTGCCGGAGGACAAGCAGAATAAGTAAATGTGAGTTTGGCTGTACAATTGCCGCCATTACCATTATTCCTTCTAAAAGAAGTTGGGCAAATTGGCGTTTGAGCAATAGCTACAGCAGTTATTAGCAGCATTGCAATTGATAATGTAAAATTTTTCATTGTTTTTTTAGTTTACGAAGTGATTTAATATTAATCCAATTTTTGTTGGATAAATGGATTTTAACAATGGAAAATCAGTGGGATTGGAGTATTTATTTTGAATACATTACTTTTTAAAAATAAGTATGCAGGTATAACACTAATTAAAATGTTAAGTTCAAAAAATTACGAAACTTTTATAGAAATGGATTTAATTACTTTTAATAAAAAGATCAGAGATTATTGTAATGGAGTAAAAGTTAAAATACGATGCAGGCCATGCTGCGTATAGGTATTAGCTGGTAACAAAAATGTAAATATTTTAATGTAAACAAATTAAAATAAAAAAAAGTGTATAACTTTTTGGTTATACACTTTTTAAATTATTATTAAATATTATTATTATTTAATTTCTTTTTGCATAGGATTGCCATTGCCCGAAGCACCTCTTGCGCCGCGGCCAGCAGCTTTAAATAACTGAAACTTACTTGGGTTAGCTACCGAAGGCCAGGTATTATTATCCGTATTGATATCGGCAGTTTCTCTCATAGGGTCTAATTGTATAGAAACTACTTCTTTATTCTTCATAAAGGTTTTTATCACCCTGTTTTCATTCTTACGCCATACATATACCGGGATACGGTCCATTTCTTTTGTGCCATCTTTAAATGTCCACTCAATAATAATAGGCATTACTAAACCACCCTTATTGCTGAATGTAAGCTCATACATATTTTTATCACCGCCCAGTGCAAAACGTTCTGCTTCCGTAAAGTTGTCGGCCGGGTTTGATGCCGGTATGGTGATCTTAAATGGCGTAGTATCTACTTTTGCCAAGCCCCTGTCATATCTCCAGTAAAAATCCCTCAATGATGGATCCGCATCTGTAGCAAAAACGATCTTTTTATCATTGCGGTTCCTGATCTTTGAAATATCGTCGAAATTATTTAATTGTGGTTTTGCTACAGCTATTGAGCGTTCACCCGCAGCTGTTGGGGCAGGTGCTTCTGTATTAAGTACAGCCCATTTAACCGTATCCAGTGAAATATCACAGGCTTCTGTACCAAAAAACCAGCCCCTCCAGAACCAGTCCAGGTCCTCGGCACTGGCATCCTCCATAGTACGGAAAAGATCAGCAGGAGTTGGATGCTTAAATGCCCAGCGCCTGGCATATTCGCGGAATGCATAATCAAAATTCTCCCTGCCCATAATCGTTTCCCGAAGTATATTTAAACCTGTGGCAGGTTTACTGTATGCATTTGGACCAAACTGGATAATATTTTCACTGTTGGTCATGATGGGTTCCAGCATATCCTTTGGCAGCTTCATATAATCAACGATCTTATATGCTGGCCCTTTTCCAACAGGGTACTTATTATCCCATAATTCTTCGGTTAAATATTCAACAAACGAATTTAATCCTTCATCCATCCATGTCCATTGTCTTTCATCACTGTTGATGATCATCGGGAAAAAGTTATGGCCTACCTCATGTATTACCACCCCCAGCATACCATTCTTTGTTCCTTCGCTATAAGTGCTGTTGGCACTGTAATTACCATTGGCATCTTTTTCAGTACGGCCAAAGTTGAAACAGATCATCGGGTATTCCATTCCATTTGCTGCTTCAAGACTTTGTGCAACTGGGTATGGGTAAGGAATAGTGAACTTTGAGTAGGTTTTAATTGTATGAGCTACTGCTTTTGTGCTGTATTTGCGGTAAAGGCTATAAGCTTCTTTTCCATACCCGCTCATGCACATTACTTTTTTGCCTTCTACCATAGTCGGCATGGCATCCCAAACAAATTTGCGGGAAGAGCCCCAGGCAAAATCACGGACCATATCGGCCTTAAATATCCAGGTTTTTTTTGCTTTGGATTTTTGTTTTTCTGCAGCAATAGCCTCATCAAGGGTTACTATCTCCATTACATCGGTAGCTGTTTGTGCCTTTTGCCAACGTGCAAACTGGGCTGGGCTTAATACCTGCTGAAAATTTTGTCCTGTTCCGGTTGATAATACCACATGATCCGCAGGAACGGTCATGGCTACTTTAAAATTGCCGAATGTTAATGTAAACTCACCGCTGCCTACAAACTGTTGGTTCTGCCATCCCGCATTGTCACTGTACACACAAAGACGTGGATACCATTGTGCCATAGTATACAGATCATTTCCATCCTCCGGGAAAAATTCGTAACCACCACGCCCACCGTATTTGGTCCTTTCAATGATATTATAATTCCAGTCCACTTTAAAGATGAACTGCTGGCCGGGCTTAAGTGGCTGGGGCAATTCAATACGCATCATTGTTTTATTAACCGTATATGTTAATGGCTTGCCGGCAGCATCTGCAACCCTGGTAAGATTGATACCATATTCACGGGCCTTATCAATTTTACCGCTATACCTCGTTATGTCCTGGTCGGTAATGTTGCGGGGCATGGTATTGCTGGTTTGATAACCTGAATTATTGGTATTGCTATGCTCGTTCTCATCAAGCTGCAGCCACAAATAAATAAGTACATCAGGTGAGTTGTTGTAGTAAGTAAGTGTTTCCTTACCTGTTAACCTGCGGTTGGGCTCATCCAGCTCACACGTAATATCATAATCGCAGCGCTGTTGCCAGTACTTGGGACCGGGGGCCCCGCTAGCGGTACGATATTCATTAGGTGTTGGAAGAATGGTTCCCAGTTGTTCAAAACGGTTACCATGGTTACTACCGGGATTATTTTTAATATCCTGTGCAAAGGCAAAGGCACCCATTAGTAAAAAAGCAAAAAGAACTGTTAGTTGTTTCATGTATATACTTATTGAATGATTGTTTTTTAAAATTTTTATAAAGGGAATCGCCCCCATGCCATTTTTGATGCTATTATTAAAGAGCTACCTGATAATATCCATATCCACCATTTTCTTTGCAGGCCTGCTTTGTTTACTACCAGGTAACTTAAAGCCAGGATAACAGCCACAACAAAGATCTGCCCTACTTCCAATCCCAGGTTAAATCCTAAAAGACTCATGCCAATGCTGTCATTTTTTTCCATCATAAAACGAATAGCATTTGCAAAACCTAAACCATGTATCAACCCAAAGAAGAAAGCTAAAAGATAATTACGCTGTAATGTTTGGGGGCCAACTCCTTTCTTCCACAAATTAAGTACCGAAGTTATAATTATGGTACCCGGAATTAAAAATTCAACCCAATCACTACTTATACGAACCATGTCAATAATACTCAGGAACAAAGTGAGCGAATGACCCAAAGTAAAAGCAGTAATTAAAATCAATACCTTTTTCCAATCGGCGACCAGGTACACAGCACTTAAAACAATTACAAAGAGCAAATGATCCAGCGCCTCTGTTGAGATGATATGATCCCATCCCAAATCAAAATAAAATCCCAAATTCTCCATCAACCCCGTTAAACTTAATTGTTTATATTAGTTTTGCCGTTCAAATATCTTTAAAGAAACGGTTTTTTATTAATCTCTTTGCTAAATGGTAAGTATTTTATTTAAATGGTTAATGAT
>JBKJMZ010000175.1:0-3486 GCA_046596255.1 Ferruginibacter sp.
TTTGAAAATCAATGAATTATAAAATTCAAAGGTTTCAAAAATTCAAATCGTTTCCAAGCCCAAAACTTAGCAAACTCAATACTAACAATATTTTCAAAGAACTATTTATTTTGATAACGCAACGCCAATGAAATAGTATTTCATTTAAAAAAGGGTGTCAAGGCTGAGCTTGCCGAAGCCGATTTTCGTTCCGTAATGCCTTCGACAGGCTCAGGCTTGACAGCTTTGTGTCAAATTGAGTTTGTCTAGATAAAAAAACTGTATGCTAGAAGAAGCTGTATTGCAAAGCCGAAAATAAAAGTATAGTTTTAGCTCCCTATCCGTTCCCGTGAAATTAACACGCTGTATCAATTTGTTAATTATACCGAATAACTGCTTTTATGAATACACTTGTTGCAAACAGGTCACGCATTCACTCCATCGACCTGTTGCGTGGACTAGTAATGATCATCATGGCGCTGGACCATACCCGGGATTTTTTTCATGCCCAGGCTTTTACAGAAGACCCGCTGAATCCAGCAACAACTACGCCTATCCTTTTTTTCACCCGCTGGATAACGCATTTCTGTGCGCCGGTATTTGTTTTCCTGTCGGGTGCATCTATTTATTTGCAAAGCCTTAGAAAAACTAAAAAGGAGCTCAGTCTCTTCGTGATCAAAAGAGGACTCTGGCTTATTATTGTCGAAATTATCGTGGTAAATTTTGCATTCAGCTTTGATATCTATTTCAATGCTGTCGGCCTTACAACCATCTGGTCAATTGGCATCAGTATGATCATACTCGGCCTGTTCATCTGGCTGCCCTTTCCTTTAATACTTGTCAGCGGTATTATTATTGTATTCGGCCATAACCTGCTTGATCTTTATGAAGAAGGCCGGGAGAGTTTCTCTATATGGTACTCCCTGCTTCACCGTGTGGGAATTTATCCTTTAAGTGAAAATTTTACTTTATTTGTGATGTATCCTTTTCTTTCCTGGGCTGGCTTAATGATGCTTGGCTATTGTTTTGGCAAACTGATATACAAATACGAAGGAGTCGAAAGAAAAAAAGTTTTGCTATGGCTTGGCCTGGCCGTTACAGCATTCTTCATCATAATCCGCCTGGCTGATTTTTATGGCGACCCGGATGTTTTAACCGACATAGAAAAACCGCTAACCTCTCTTTATTCATTTCTCGAAGTAGCAAAATATCCACCTTCATTATTATTTATGTGCATGACGATTGGGCCGGCCATTATATTCCTGGCGCTTTTTGATAAAGCATCAGGTGCTGTAGCCAGATTCATTTCTGTTTACGGAAGAGTTGCCTTTTTTTATTATGTACTTCATTTCTTCCTGATACATATTGTAAGTTCAATATTCTTTCTCCTGCGGGGACATAGTTTCGCAGAAGGAGTATATGCCAAAGGCGAATTCCCAAATTTTATCAAGCCAGGAGAAGGATATAATTTATTTATTGTTTACCTGCTTTGGATCGGCATTGTTGTAACACTTTATCCATTATGCAAATGGTATGATAGCTATAAGACCCGGCATAAAGAAAAATGGTGGTTGAGTTATTTATAATTTGGAAGAAATGAACCACATAGAAGCATAGAGACATAGGATAAAAGATAGATCTATGTGCTTTTCTATTGTGTACTATGATTCTATGTGGTTCAATTATTTCGTTAACAAAAAACTATGACGGGAGAAGAAATAACAACCGACAGATCAAAGATCCCATTGAACAGGGTATTAGGCTTGTTCACTACAGTACTATTGGTAACAGGTATCATGATCGGCTCCGGTGTTTTCAAAAAGATCATCCCCATGTCGCAAACCGGGTTAAGTGAAGGCTGGATACTGGGTGCATGGATCATTGCGGGCATCATCACCATGTTCGGGGCCTTTACCATTTCAGGACTATCTTCTCTAACAGAACAATCAGGCGGTATTTATGAGTACCTCCGTCTTTCCTTTGGTAATTTCTTTTCTTTCTTATTTGGCTGGACAGATTTTACTATCATCGGCCCTGCATCGATCGCAGCGCTTGGATATATTTTTGCACAAACTGTAAACTCTTTTGTTCCGCTTGCCAATCCCCTTGCATCATTGGAACATATTTCTATTGGCATCATTACCCCTTTTGCAAATTCCGGTATCAAGCTCCTCGCCATTGCAGCAATTGCATTACTCACCTGGATAAATTATTTAGGCGTAAAAAAAGGAGGAGCAATAAGCAATGTGATCACCTCTGCCAAGATATTGGGCATACTTATAATTATTGTCTTTGGGCTATCCTATACTGCTCCTGCCATAGACAATGCCGTGGAAAATATAACCACGCCTGTTGAGCTGAACGGAGCTGCATTTTTCGCCGCTATGTTTGGCGCCATGCTCAGCGCCTTCTGGGCTTATGATGGCTGGAGCAATATCACTTATGTTACCGGCGAAATAAAAAATCCAAAACGCAACCTTCCGCTTGCCATCATCATCGGTGTAAGCATTGCCATGTTCTTATATGTTGTGGTCAATTATGCATACATGAATGTTTTGCCATTGGAAAAACTTAAAGCGGTTGACCAGAACACGATCGGAGCCGTGGTTGTTGCAGAAACAATGATTGGTAAAACAGGCAGAACATTGATCGTACTACTGATCATGGTAAGTGTATTCGGTTCTCTTAACGGTGTTATCATGGCGCATACAAGGGTATATTTTCAAATGGCCCGTGAAAAATATTTTTTTAAAAGCTTTGCAAAAGCGCATCCGAAGTACAGAACCCCTTATATCTCCCTGTTTTATACTTTTATATGGAGCAGCGTACTGGTGATGTCGGGCACCTTCGACATACTCACTGACATGGTGATCTTTGCAGGTTTTCTTTTTTATGCACTGGTAGCTGTGGCGCTTTTTAAAATGAAAAGCAATGGAACCATTAAAACAAAAGTTATCGGCTATCCGGTAGTACCTGTTATACTTATTTTATTTTCAGCGGCACTCATCGTAAATACATTTATGGTACATACAACCTATTCGTTGATCGGGCTTGGACTGATATTGACGGGTGTACCCTTTTATTTTTATTTCAAAAGAAGAAATAATTTAGAAGGAAAATGATCTCAGGCTGTACCTGTCGAAGCCGAAATTATCAACCGATTATTTACGTATCACTCTTCAAAAAACTGAAAGCCAGACGATGGCATGCATGCGGCTTAACCACAGCGGCAAAAGGAAAATGATCTCAGGCTGAACCTGTCGAAGCCGAAATTATCAACCGATTACTTACGTATCACTCTTCAAAAAACTGAAGGTCTGGCTTTCAGCCAACGGAGAATTATTAACTCAAATTCTTTTCCATCGTTGGCTGAAAGCCAGACGATGGCATCAGATTCATGCTCAACCGCCGTCAGCGTTGATAACGGCTGACGGGGTTATTTAATCCACCCCTCCCTTCCTCGTTGGCGATCTTTGCTCGGGCCATTTACCCGGCTCACCGGTACGT
>JBKJMZ010000177.1:0-28856 GCA_046596255.1 Ferruginibacter sp.
TTTTAAATTGTTTGTGAGAAATTAACCCAATAATTTGTGAGAATACATATTTGCCTTGATTCATAATGTTTGAAAATCAATGAATTATAAAATTCAAAGGTTTCAAAAATTCAAATCATTTCCAAGCCCAAAACTTAGCAAACTCAATACTAACAATATTTTCAAAGAACTATTTATTTTGATAACGCAACGTTAGTGATACAAAATAAAACCTCATAGATTTTTGTTATAACCCGCCTTCGACAAGCTGCTGATGACATGTTATTTTAAGGCTTTCACTTTCACAATATTAGGTTGTCAGCCTGTACTGAGCTTGTCGAAGTGCTGTCGAAGGCGGGTTTATAACAGCAACCCGGGTTCGACAAGCTCACCCTGACACCCTTTTGATAGCTGAGTTTGTCATTTGTAATGAGCTTAAAACGTTTTTATCAGTGCCTCAGGCTAACAGCTTCTTAAAACTAAGATACTTCCTTGTGTTGGTTATTTTATGAACTATCATCATTTTGCAGATCGAATAATATTTCTTTAAGTTTATTAATATGACCTTTCATTTCATGTTGCTTTTCAACATTGGTTACTGCCAAAGATCTGTAACCCTTTTTCTTATAATCTATTTCCATTTTCTTTAAAAGATGTGTACGTTCTTCCATCATACGCAAAGCCACCCATAAAGTGGAGCCTGCTGCCTCGGCCTGTTTTAATACCAGGTCTCTTTCTGTATACGCATGGCCTATATGGCAACGATACCGCTTGATGACATCATTCTTTGCTTCCCAAAGGCCGCCTCCACAATCCGGGCAGGCAAATATACTTTGTTCAACGTCTAATTTTTTTACATCATTTATGCCTACTGCTGTTAGTTCGGCAATTTTTGATTCTGCAATTACATCTTTAGGAACAGCTTTTTTTCTTCCTTTTTTATGTTTGATTATTTCAGCTATCAATGGGCCTATCTCTTCCAGTGTGGCTACATGGTCGGCCTGCATATTGTTCATTACCGACAGGGGCATATCCGGGTATTCAGCCTGGTTTGGGTCCTGTACTATACAGGTACCACCACTTCTTTTAATGGCCCACATACCAGAAGTTCCATCATCCAGTAATCCACTTAAAATAATACCTATAGTATTTGAACTGTATGCAACTGCTGCAGAGCGAAACAATACATCAATAGAGGGTCGAAAGCGGTTCTCCTCGGGCCCCGCACCTAAAATAAAATGATCGTCTTTTACCAGCAGGTGCTGGTTGGGGCGGGCTATATAAATGTTATCGGCTTTTATCGGTGCGCCATTTACTGCCATACTACAGGCCAGTGATGTAGCCTGCTTTAGGCGATGCACAATAAAATCACCAATGCCTTTACGGGACAAGTGCAACACAATACAATAGGCTACATCCAAACCTTTTTGAAATGTTTGCACCATTTCTATCAATGCATTGAGGCCACCGGCAGATGCGCCAATTACTACGATGAATTTTGGATGTTTAACCATGCAGAACCTTTTGTGTATTATTTTATCAGATTAAAACTATGACATACCAGTACAGGTCAATATGCATGTTTTAAGATATTTGTGATCATCGTAGGAGAAGGACATAGTATTGTTTACAAAAATTAGTCCATTATGAATATCCGGGGTTTTATACTAACAACGCAGAAAATACCCGTTCTAAGGGGCATATATATCACCAGTTTGGGAAAGAGGTAGGTAAAAAAAAACGGAAGCTTTTGGCTTCCGGTTCTATTACAAACCATATCAATCGTAATAAGTTTTTTAATTGAACATGCCACCAAAGTCGCCCTTCTTCTGTCTTAAACCAGCCAGTGAAGGATCCATCTCAATAGCCTTATCGCACATCTGTTGCCCCTTTTCCTTTTCCCCTTTCTTTTGAAAGCATAAGCCAGCCTGGTATAATGCTTTTCCATCCTTCATATCCATTTCCATTAATACCTGGAGGTAATTAAGGCACTTATCGTACATTTTGTTATCATAAAATGCCGAGGCTATATCTCTTAATAATTCTTTATCACCGGGCTTACGGGCGATGATCTCACTTAAAAGGGCTTCGCCTTGTTGAGACTGGCCACTGTACAAATAAGAAAAGCCGAGGTTCTCATTAAAATCATTGCTCCGGTTATAACCATTTTCTGCAGCCTTATTAAAACTTATTACCGCATTTTTATAATTATTGTTATTGTAATACAACAGGCCTAATTCAAAATGCCATTTAGCTTTTGTAACGTCAAGCTCAACTGCTTTTGCATAAAAAGGTATTGCTTTTCCTTCAAGCCCCATTTCAAGATATGTTCTTGCAAGTGTGTAAGTGGCTTCAGCATTTTTTGGATCTTTAGAGATCATGCTTAATAAACCTTTCTCAGCCCTGCCATAATCTTCCATGTTAAAATAAGATAAAGCAATTATACGCTCTCTATCCGGACAGGTTTTGCATTTCATAGCAAAATCAATGGCGTTTTGAAATTGGCGGTAACTGAAGTAAAGGTTCATCAACTCTTCCATCGCAACCTGGTTGCTGTTATCCAATTCATATGCTTTGGTAAAACTTATTTTAGATGCATCTGTGCGGCGCATTTCTTTGTTCACAAAACCATTCTCTATATACGCGGCTGTATATTTTGGATTGAGTTTGATGGCCGTTTCAAAATGATTGGACGCTACCTGGTATCGCCTTGCATTTTTTTCTTCAATACCTTTTTGAAAAAAGTAGGATGAACTGTCGGATGTTTGAGAGAATGCAGTGCCCGAAATGAGCATTACAAAGCCTGTGAGCATGTTTTTCATAGTGGTAAGGGGTATCAACAATTATTCCATTAACGGAGTATTATACCTCCTAACGCTGGAAGGTGGAGATTTATTTCGTAAATATCCTTTTTTTTGTCCACCAATGTTACTGTGGGAGATGGGTTAAAAACATTGCCTGTTCCCCAGTATTTTTCCCCGTCGCTATTGAAAACCTCTGCCCATGCAGCTTTGCCTTTTACCTGTATCTTCCAGTCACGCCGTACTACAGGTGTCATATTTAAAACCACGAGCATATAGTCATTCTTTTTTTTGCCCTTACGCATATATGCCAACACCGATTCTGCCCGGTGGTTCAGGTCGATCCATTGAAAACCCTTTGCATTAAATTGTAATTCGTGCAGGCAGGGCTCGTTCCTGTATAAATGGTTCAGATCACGAACACAGTCCTGCATTTTCTGGTGACTATCAAATTGTAAAAGTTCCCAATCCAGTTCTGTTTTATAATTCCACTCCCGGGTCTGGGCAAACTCATTACCCATGAATAAAAGTTTAGCTCCCGGGTGTGTAAACATATAGGTATATAAAAGTCGCAGGGTTGCAAATTTCTGCCACTCATCTCCGGGCATTTTGTAAAGCATCGGGCTTTTACCATGTACCACTTCATCATGACTTAAGGGCATCATAAAATTCTCATCATAATAGTACATCATGCTGAAGGAGAATTTATCCTGGTGAAATTGGCGCATTAGGGGATCCATCTTAAAATAATCCAGCGAATCATGCATCCAGCCCATCATCCATTTCATGCCAAAGCCCAGGCCGCCTTCAGTTGTTGGCGTAGATATTTTTGGCCAGTCACTTGCTTCTTCCGCAATGGTTTGTATATCGGGGAAATCGCGGTAAACCGTTTCATTAAAAAGCTTGATGAATTCTATAGCCTCCAGGTTACCGTTACCGCCAAATTTATTGGGTGTCCACGCTCCTTCTTTTCTTGAATAATCTAAACGAAGGATCGAGTTAACTGCATCCACCCTGATGCCATCTATATGAAACTGATCAAGCCAGAATCTTGCACTGCTTATCAGGAAGGAACGCACTTCTCCCCTTTCATAATTAAAAATATAACTGTTCCAGTCCTGGTGATACCCCTTGGTCATGTCGGCATATTCATAAGTATGTGTACCATCAAACATGAAAAGCCCATGGGCATCATATGGAAAATGGGATGGAACCCAATCTAAAACTACGCCGATCCCTTCCTGATGAAAAGCATCAACCAATTGTCTGAATTCGTCGGGTGTGCCAAAACGTGAGGTTGCTGCAAAATAGCCGGTGCCCTGGTATCCCCAGCTACCGTCAAAAGGGAATTCCATCACCGGCATCAGCTCTACATGCGTAAAGCCCATTTTTTTTACATAGGGTACCAGGTGTTCTTTCAGTTGAGCATAGCTGTTAAAACTTTCTTCATCAGTTTTAACAGGCCGCATCCAACTGCCCAGGTGAACTTCATAAACACTCCAGGGTGCATTCAATGCATTGTGTTTTTTTCTTTGCTTCATCCATCGCTTATCCTTCCAGCGGTATTCACTCTGCCAGGCAATAGAAGCTGTAGCTGGCCTTAACTCACAATACTGGCCATAAGGATCTGTTTTTTTGGATACAGCTCCTTTAAATCCATTGATATAGTATTTATAAGTATCGCCTTTTTTAAAATTGGGTATGAAGCCTTCCCAGATACCCGACTTATCAAGTCTTACATACAGGGGATGCAGCTGTTCTTTCCAGCCATTGAATTCACCTATCACAGCAACCAAGCTGGCATTGGGGGCCCATACTGCAAAATAAAACCCTGTTTTATTGAGCACTTCACAAAAATGGTTGCCGAATTTTTGATAACCGTTGTATAAGGTTCCATTTTTAAAATTGGTAATATCCTCATTGGTAAAAAGAGAGTAGTTCCAAACGGGTTTGCTAGAGTCAATAAAATGTTCATCCTCGTAATTGCGGGTAATTTCATCGGCCGGATGCAAATTAGAAGTGCTGGCTTTTACCGGCTGTATCTTTGATGTTGCCATTTATAGAATTGCATTTTGAAGATCCTGCTTAAACTCCCAATTTTATTTAACGTAAATTTAAGTATACCATTTAGTTAATCATAATTATTTATATACATCTTTAAATCTCATCTTCAATAACTGCCTTATACCAATCCTACTGTATGTCAAAATTTATTGCATTACTATTTGTGATCCTGATCTTCAGCACAAGTTCTCTGGCACAAACAACCACTGTCTCAGGCACCATACAAGATACTGTACAACGTAAAGGTGTAGTAAATGCAGTTGTGTTATTATTAACTCCTGTTGATTCGATGCTTTACAGGTTTGCACGTACCGATGCCGATGGAAATTACACATTTAAAAATATCAGGGAAGCTGATTATATCCTGATGACAACCCATCCTTACTTTGCTGATTTTGTAGATAATATTAGTGTAAAGAACCCGGAATTCATTATCTCCCCTGTTGCGCTTACCTCTAAAAGTAAATTATTGCAGGAGATTATTGTAAAAAGCGGAAGCCCTATCCGGATAAAAGGAGATACTACGATATACACAGCAGATAGTTTTAAAGTTAGTGCCAATGCAAATGTGGAGGAATTGCTTAAGAAATTGCCGGGGATACAGGTAGATAAAAATGGTAAAATAACGGCAATGGGTGAACAGGTAACCAAGGTACTTGTTGATGGTGAAGAATTCTTTGGAGACGATCCCGGTATGGCAGTAAAAAACCTGAGGGCAGATGCAGTTAAAGAGGTACAGGTCTTTGATAAGAAAAGTGAACAGGCAGAGTTTACAGGCATTGATGATGGTGTTACGCAAAAAACCATTAATCTTAAATTAAAGGAAGATAAGAAGAAAGGATATTTTGGAAAGGTTGATCTGGCCGGAGGTTTGGTGAACCGCATTGATGACAGGTACAACAGTAATATTTTACTTAGTTCTTTTAAAGGAAAAAGAAAAATATCGGGTTATTTTTTAACAGGTAATACCGGCCAGGATGGATTGACCTGGCAGGATAGTGAAAAATTTGGTGGGGAAAATGAGAATGTAAGCATGTCAATGGATGATAACGGAGAAGTATCTTTTATGTGGACAGGTGGAAGCAGTGACGATGAGCCTTATGTAAATACGCAGAATGGGTTTACCCGGAATATGAATGCGGGTTTGCAATACAGCAATAAATGGGATGGTACCAAAACCCTGAACATTTCACCTAAATACAGTAGCCAGATATATAATAATGGGCAGCGCAGGTTTGCACAATCTCAATACGGTGATTCTGTTTTAAATGATCAGTCAACAACAAATACCAATGTTAACCGGTATAATTTTAAAACCACCGGCAGTTACGAGATAAAACTAGATACAAATAACACTATTAAATTTACTGCTAAAGCAAATTTTTATCATACCGAAACTGATGAAGACAGGTCATCACAAACAACAGGTAACTTTGGCACACTTAAAAATTCGATGAACAGCCGTATTCAAACTACGTCCGACAAGCAATCCTTATTTGCGAGCCTGCTTTTTAAGCATCGTTTTAAAAAATCGAGAAGAACAATTTCCCTTAATACAGACTGGAACAGGTTAACATCAGATGCTGAAAATAATTTAAACTCTTTTAACCAGGCATATTTTGATGGATCGCCAACTACTGCACAGCTTATAGACCAGGAGCGTTTTACTGAAAAAGCAAATACCCGTGTGTCTGCCAGGCTTGTATATACAGAGCCCTTAACTAAAAAATATTCTCTTGAACTGGCTTATGAGTTGAGTTATAACAAGGGTCAAAATAATCAGTTCACATATACCTATTCGCCTTCTACCCGTAAGTATGACGTGGCTGTTGATTCATTAACGAATGATTTTACACAATCCATAATCATCAATAAACCTGCTGCACGTATCAGCTATAATCATAAGAAAATTAAATTCAGTTTTGGTTCAGGTTTTGGGTTTACCCATTTTGATCTGCGGGATAATACCCTGCAAAAAGATTATGTACGTAAGTATACAAACTTTTTTCCTTCAGCAAATCTTAATTATACCTATAAGAACCAACATAATTTAAGGATCAATTATAATGGAAATACCTCCCAGCCTTCAATCAACCAGTTGCAACCGCTCAGGAACAATACTGACTATTTTAATCAATACATTGGTAATCCTGAGTTGAAACCATCATTCACCAATTCGATCAATATTTCGCACAATAGCGGCAATTTTTTAAAGGAGCGGTACATGTACCAGAACTTTAATGCAAGATCAACCAGCAATTCAATTACGTACGACCGGGTTGTGGATCTTGATTCGGGTAAAACAGTTACCAGGCCAATAAATACCAATGGTAATTATTCCATGAGTTTATGGACGGGCATCGGTATGAAGATCAAAAAAATTGATACCCGGTTAAATGTGGGGCCCAATTTTAGGTATAGCAAAACGGCGGATGTATTTAACAGTGTTATCAATTATTCAAAGATATTAAGTGCAGGTATGAATGTAGGCCTTTCCAAAGCGAAGGAAAAGAAGTATGACCTGAACCTTTGGCAGGACCTGATGTATAACAACAGTAAAACTTCTCAAACCAGTATCTCATCAAGTTATTTAACGTATTCACTGGGCGTTTATGCAAAAGTTTATTTTACCAAAACATGGTTGCTCAGTACCGAGTATAACTTGTATACCCAGCAAAAGACAAGACAGCTGAATACCGGGATCACTACACATTTTTGGAATGCCCGCATGGAGAAGACCTTTAAAAAGGACGAGTTTACTGCTTACTTTACTGTAAATGATATATTGAACCAGAATATTGGAATAACCCGGAATTTTGAACGCAACAGCTTTGTTGAAACTACTAATGACCGCCTCCAAAGATATTGGATGATCGGTTTTGCCTGGAATTTTAAGAACAAGGAAGCAAAAGCAAAATAACGATGTGCACATCATTAAAAGAAAACAAATGAGAACTGGATTAACACTGATAATTGTAATGGCAATGATGAGTACTTCATCATCAGCACAACAATTCATTGATAAAGCTGTAATTGAATACGAAGTTAAGACCAATATTAAAAAAACTATGGGCAATAGCTCATGGGATGAAATGCTGAAAGACGCCATGCCTCAGTTCAAGACCGGGTATTACCTGTACACTTTTGCCAATAACAAAAGCGTATTTAAGTTTGACCATTGGATCAGCGGACTGAAAGTTCCGGAGTGGTTAAGAAAAAATGATGAAGAGAATATATGGTTCTTTGACCATACAAATAATAAGTACTCTATGCAAAAAACAATATATGGTTCAAGCTTTGTTACAGAAGATACCATTCCTGTTATTAAGTGGAAAATAACCAATGAAAGCAGGGTGATCGCGGGTTTTAACTGCAGGAAAGCGGAGGGTAAGATCAGTGACAGCGTATATGTATTTGCCTTTTATACTGATGAGATAATGATACCGGGTGGCCCCTGTTCCCTTAATGGATTACCAGGTATGATACTTGGTGTGACCATTCCACGGATGTTCACTTCCTGGATCGCTACTAAAGTAATGGTGAATAATGTTGCTGTAAATGATATTAAACCGGCGAGTTCTAAAAAGCCTTATTCATTAACAACACTAAAAGCTATCATGAAAGAACGTACAAAAGACTGGTTCAGCTCAGATGACCCGGATTCCAATACCTGGAGGAATCAATTTCTTTGGAATGTGTACCTGTAAAAGTACGATGGGATAAACGCATCGTGGGTATCAAACGCCATTTCAGGGCTTGTTCAACTATGAAGTTCGAGCTCGTATTTTGGCAGTATGATCGGTTCACGATGCTTGGTGCTGAATATAATGTGTATGTAATTTTTTACGAGCAATTGTCCCATAGGTTTGTATTACGCCCTTTCAGGGCTTGATCAATATGGTTTTATGTCGATGGGCTATGCCCATCGTTAGAGATAGCGCCCCCTTGGGGCTTACATATATCGTAATTTATAAAAGATAACGATGGGCTGCACCCATCGTTTGGTAGATATCGCCCCTTCTGGGCTTCTAACATCATAAAGACCTTAAAGGGCGTGATACCATAACGTTCCGTGCAGCGGGACGTAAGCTAGAGAGCTGGAAGTAAAGCCCTGAAAGATAACGATGGGCTGTACCCATCGTTTGGTAGATATCGCCCCTTCGGGGCTTCAAACATCATAAAGCCCTGAAAGGGCATTATACCATAACGTCCCGTGCAGCGGGACGTAAGCTAATGAGCTGGAAGTAAAGCCCTGAAAGGGCGACATATTAATCCCACACATATCGTTCATCATATTCTACCTGATATTTTTTTAAGAATATCCTATATTCATCCTGAAATGTTTTCTTAGTGTGGTGCTCATGCTGGTTGGCTATGTATGCAATGACTGTATCTATTTCTGATGGGTTAACAGAGAAAGCTCCATAACCATCCTGCCAGTAAAAGTTTTTAAGCAATTCATCTTTTGTTTTCATCCATTTTGATGAATGTGATTTTACTTCTTCCAACAGTTTCATCAGGGCGATCTTCTTAGATAACATGCAGAGTATATGGATATGATCTGTGTAACCTCCAATTTTTATGGGTTGACAATCTAAATTTTTGCAAATGCCTCCTAAATAACTATGAAGTTCCTGCTCGTATTTTGGCAGGATGATCGGTTCACGATGCTTGGTGCTGAATATGATGTGTATGTAATTTTTTACGAGTGATTGTCCCATAGGTGTGTATTACGCCCTTTCAGGGCTGGTACATGATTTTTTCTAACGATGGGTTATACCCATCGTTAGAATATTACGCCCCGGTGGGGCTTACCTTATTTTATGAATTTTATAAAAAGGAATTTTACAATCCGATCATATCACAAATCCATCCGGTATAATAGCTCTCTTTTTAATTACTACGATACCGTCTTTTACTGTGTATAAAGAATGGTCGCTGTCCTCGAGATGTGCACCGCCGGTAATTTTTACATCATTGCCAATGCGGCAATCCTTATCCACAATAGCATTTTCAATTCTGCAGCGTTCTCCTATGCCAAGCTTAGGTACTCCTCTTACAATAGAATGTGCCATTTCAGGAATGGTTTCATAATAATCACTTCCCATCAGGTATGAACTGATGATCTCTGTGTCCTTCCCTATCCGGGTACGGATACCGATAACACTGTTGGCGATCAATGATGCATCGATGATAGAGCCTTCGGCAAGAATGCTGCTGTTAATCTGGGTATTTCCGATCTTCATGGGAGGCAGCATACGAGCACGGCTGAATATCGCTTTTGTATTATCAAACAAATTGAAAGGAGGTATCTCTAAGGTCAATGCCAGGTTGGCTTCGTAGAAGGAATAGATATTCCCGATATCAGTCCAGTATCCGTCATATTGGAAGCTCACAACTTTTTGCGTGTTTATGCTATCCGGGATGATCTCTTTTCCAAAATCTGTAGCATCTTTTTTATCTACAAGCAACTGGTCAAACAGGAACTGCCGGTTAAAGATATAGATACCCATCGAAGCAAGGTATATCCGCCCCTGTGATTTCATTTCATCACCGGTATCGCTTGTCCATAATGGCAACAAATCCTTTGATGGCTTTTCAATGAAGGAAGTGATGCTTTGCGCTTCATTGGCTTTTAAAATGCCAAACTCGGGTGCTTCCCGTTCTGCTACAGGAATCGTAGCAATTGAAACATCGGCACCCTTATCAATATGGTTCTGAAACATATCCATAAAATCCATCTGGTACAACTGGTCGCCACTTAAAATAAGCACGTACTCAAAATCATTGTTCTGGATATGTTTTAAAGATTGCCTTACCGCATCAGCTGTTCCCTGGAACCAGCCTGGGCTGTCAGGAGTTTGTTCTGCAGCCAAAATATCAACAAAGCCACTGCTGAATGCGCTGAACTGGTATGCATTTTTTATATGCTTATTGAGTGACGCTGAATTGTATTGCGTTAATACAAACATGCGGTTGATGCTTGAATTAATACAATTGGAAATGGGAATATCAACCAGGCGGTATTTACCGCCAATGGGCACAGCGGGTTTGCTGCGTGTTGATGTTAAAGGATATAAACGGCTTCCTGCACCACCTCCCAGTATCACTGCTACAACTGATTTGCTTATCATGTGGTTTTAATTTGGTTGAATAGATGTATAAAGGTCTATGTATTTTTCTGCACTTTTTTCCCAACTGTTATCAAGGGCCATTACCTGTTTAACAAGTGTTGTCATTTTTTCTTTATCGGCATACAGTTCAACAGCACGGTGTATAGAATAGGTGATATCCCAAACGCTGGCATAATTAAAACGTATGCCATATCCACCTGGTTCGCCGATATCAATTACCGTATCTTTTAAACCACCTGTACTTCTTACAACAGGTATGGTTCCATAACGCAGGGCATACAGCTGGTTTAAACCACAGGGCTCTACCCTGCTGGGCATTAAGAGAAAATCGGCACCTGCATACATCTGGTGCGAAAGCTTTTCATTGTACCCGATCTTTGAATTATAATAGCCTGTAAAATTACCATTGAGGTAACTCAACTGGTCTTCTACTTTCTTATCTCCGCTTCCTAAAATTAAAAAATTCATTTTGTTCCCGAGCTGGCTTATCGAATCAGTTATGGACTGTGGTAAAAGGTCAGCAGCTTTTTCACCAACCAGTCTTCCTATATAAATGAATAAAGGCAGCGCTGCATCCAGGTTATGATCCTTGCACAATTTTTTCTTGTTCAGTTTTTTGCCTTGTGCTGCATCTTTCACTGAAAAGTTATCAAGTATATAGGTATCTGTTTTGGGATCCCATACCACCGTGTCGATCCCATTTAATATGCCGGTGCATTTTTCTTTTTCCATCATGAACAACTGCTCAAGCCCATTTGCATTGATGCTAAGCTCGTCCATATAACTTGGGCTTACTGTGGTTACCCTGTCGGCGCATTTTACAGCGCATGCCAATGGGTTTATGGTATCGCTCCAATCCAGTAACCCCCAATTCCAGGTATCCCAAGCAGGAAGGTAATTACGCTTATCCCAACTCATCCAGCCCTGGTATTGTGCATTATGAATGGTCAATACAGTTGGTATCTCAGCCAGATGCCGGTAATTTAAACAATTACGCATAATGAATGGTATCAGGCCGGTATGATGGTCATGCACATGAACTGCATCAGGCCTGTGTTCCCAATAAGAGAGCCAGTCAACTACAGCTACCTGGAATGCAGTGAAGCGTTCGGTATCATCATCATAGTTGTAAACATTTTCACGATCCAGCAGGCCATATATATCTACACAATACAGGTCAAAATCCAGTTTATTTGTTTTTTCCTTAATGATGGTATAATCCAGGTGGGTATCACCCATCATGAAGCCGCCTTTATGTTCTACATTCCATTCATTTTCATACAGGAATTTAGTACGGTGCATGGGCACAACCACTTTTGCAATATGCCCAAGCTGCTGCTGGTATTTGGGTAAGCTGCCTACTACATCTGCAAGTCCGCCAACTTTTGCATAAGGATAGCATTCTGCACTAACATGTAAGATTTCCATTCATTGATTTTATTGCTGTTCAATTTACCAATCATTTTGTTGTTAACCAATTTGCAATGAAAATTTTTCACAATGATTAATTTATTCTATTTTCATCACTTAAACATAACAATATGCCAAACGAACAAAACGATCTTATCACCCCCATGGCAACTCCAACTTTAAAAGAAACGAATTACGGAGCATTAAGCACTTTGGTTACCGTATTTTTCTTTTGGGGCTTTATTGCTGCAGGAAACAGTGTTTTTATTCCCTTTTGTAAACACTATTTTCATTTAGACCAGTTTCAAAGCCAGCTTATTGATTTTGCTTTTTATACTGCTTATTTTATCGGAGCGCTGGCATTGTTTGCCTATGGCGCTTTTGGTGGCAAGGACCTGGTTGGCAAATGGGGATACAAAAAAAGTATTGTGTATGGTTTACTTTTTTCAGCACTGGGCGCTGCGGCAATGATCATCGCTGTAAATGCAAATACGTTTGCAGGGATGTTGGTAGGGTTTTTTATCGTTGCATTGGGATTTTCTTTACAACAAACTGCGGCACAACCTTTTTCTATTTCATTAGGTGACCCTGCTACCGGGGCCAGTCGTGTAACGCTTGGAGGCGCCATCAATTCCTTCGGTACTACCATTGGGCCCATCTTTGTCGCATTGGCATTGTTTGGCACTACCGCTGCTATTACTGATGAAAAGATTGCGGCTTTAAGTTTGAGCAAAGTGATTATTTTATATACCTGTGTAGGCGCATTATTTATTGGAGCTGCAGCCCTTTTCTATTTTTCTAAAAAGGTTCCGGCAGGTATTATGGAAGAAAAAACAGAAAAAGCCAACAAGGCCTTATATATGTTATTGATCATGGCGGGATTGCTGTTTATGATGTTTGTTCCGGTTTTTAATACTTATAAAACTGATATGACCAATGCCACAGATGTAGAGAGACATGCTATGGAAGCATATAGGATGCGCTGGTTATTGGGTGCGCTGGCTGTTGTACTTTTGGGGTTACTCGTTGCCAACCTTAGTTCAAAAAAGAAAGCTAATGGCTGGGGTGCTATGCAATATCCTCAACTGGTGCTCGGCATGCTTGCGATCTTTGTATATGTGGGTGTTGAAGTTACCATTGGAAGTAACCTGGGTGAATTACTGAGGCATGAAGCGTTTGGGGGAGTGCAGGCATCTGAAGCTACTCCATACATCGCCATGTATTGGGGAAGTTTAATGATTGGCCGCTGGGCTTATGCAGTAGGTGCATTTAAAATGAAAGAAACTACAAAGGTCATTTTACAGATCATAGTGCCCCTCATTGCGTTTGGGGTGATAATAGGCGTTAATACCCTGTTCAACTATCCTATGCAGGCGTTATATTATTATATTATTTGCGTAGCAGTTCAGATCATTGGCTTTTATATCAGTAAGAACAAACCGGCAAGAACATTATTAATATTTAGCCTGCTGGGAGTAGTTGCCATGATAATTGGGACGCAAACTACGGGTACAGTTGCCATCTATGCATTCCTCAGTGGTGGACTATTCTGTTCTATTATGTGGCCCTGTATTTTTAGTTTATCGATCGCCGGCTTGGGAAAATATACTACACAAGGTTCTGCTTTCCTGATCATGATGATACTTGGTGGTGGTATTATACCTCCATTACAGGGTAAAATTGCTGATTACCTCCAATCAAACTCGAGTGTTGCAGGAAGTGGTATTCATACATCTTATTGGATCGCCGTGATCTGTTTCCTTTACCTGGCACTCTTTGCATTTGTTGTGAAAGGAATTTTGAAAAGGCAGGGTATTGATTATGATGCACAGGTAGAAAGCAGCGGACATTAATTTATTAATTTATTTTAAGAGCTGATATGAAAGATACATTTGCCATTGGCATTGATATTGGTGGCACCACTACAAAATTTGGAATTGTGAATAGCCAGGGAAAGATCCTGGAACAGGAACGCATCCCTAGCAACGAACATGAAGTTGTGGAAGATTTTATTGAGGACCTGTATGCCAAATTAATGCCGATGATAGAAAGAGCAGGCGGCACCGGTAAATTTGTGGGCATAGGCATCGGCGCTCCCAATGGTAATATTTACACCGGCACTATTGAATATGCGCCAAACCTCAAATGGAAGGGCATCATTCCTATTGCCGATCTGGTAGAAAGAAAATTCAAGCTTAAAACAAAACTTACCAACGATGCCAATGCAGCAGCCATGGGGGAAATGATGTACGGTGCCTGCAGGAACATGAAGCATTTTATTACCATTACTTTGGGAACCGGCGTAGGAAGTGGTATTGTAATAGACGGAAAAATAGTTGTAGGACATGATGGTTTTGCCGGAGAGTTAGGGCATACCATAATACGGCCGGGCGGCAGGCTGCACAAAAGTACAGGCATGTATGGCAGCCTTGAGTCTTATGCATCAGCTACAGGTGTAAGGGAAACTGCTATTGAATTGCTGACTCAACATCCGGAAGAACCAAGCCTGCTGCGTAACTACAGCATCAATGAACTCACCAGCGAATCGGTTTATGAGTGCGCCCTACAGGGTGATAATATCGCCAATAATATTTTTGAATTTACGGGGCAGATACTGGGAGAATCCCTGGCCAACTTCGTGATGTTCTCCTCTCCTGCTGCTATTGTACTGTTTGGCGGACTTACCAGGGCCGGAAATTTGTTGTTAAATCCTACCAGGAAATATATGGAAGCAAGCCTGCTGCCCATCTTCCAAAATAAAGTTAAGCTGATCTTCAGCGAGCTAAAGGAATCTGATGCTGCCATACTTGGTGCCAGCGCTCTAGTACGGGAGCTGGAAAACTGATTAAATAAAGAGGCCCTCAATCGAGGGCCTCTTTATTATTTGTTTACATAGAATTACTTGACTTTTAAAACGGGCCTTAATTTATAATCACCTGTACCTTCTTTCTTTACAGATAATGCTGCATCAAAATCAATGATGATAGTTTCTAAGGTTGCGTTAAGTGCTTTGTTTACTTTAATTTTTAAACCGGATTCGGAACCGCTTGGGATAGTTAATGGATAAACAACACCTCCATCCATAATGGTATTGTTAGGTCCAAGTACAAACCGGATCTCTTTTACAATCTGGGTTGGAAATACACCTGTACCCAGTAATGTGTCTACCCCATTTTGATAGGCTAATAAGTTGTAAATACCAGGGTAAGTGGTTAAAGTGGTCCATCCGGTTGATAAGGTATCGTCTGCGAATTTTACCCTTACTTCACGAATATCAACATTTACCTGCTCGTATGCAGTAGGAGCATCAGTTAAACGTACATTCAACCTTGAAGTACCGGAAGTGTTATCATCCTTGCTACATGCAATAAAAATTGCAGATGCGGAGATCAATAATGCTGATAAGATCAAAAAATTCTTTTTCATAGTATAGTTGTTTTATTTATCTATCACTACTTAAAAACCGTGCCAAGAATAAAAATCATTCAGAAAAATTTGCTAAAATAGACTTTATTAGAAAAAACTATCACTTGTTTTTGATCATAAAAACTGCGGGCACCGGGCGTTGAATACCATTACTGCTGGGCTTAATGGTCTCCTTTCCATTGATGAGCATGCAACTGCTACCGCCTCCATCTAAGTTTAAGGCTTCAATGCAACCCAGGGCTATTAAAAGCTTTGCTTCCTGCTCCAAAGTTGCACCGTCAGCAATGCCCGGGAAGCGCCCTTGTATAGCTATGATGATGAGGTAACCGTTGTTGGTATAACCCATAGCACTACGGGGATGTTTATCGTTAATAGCTTTGCCGGTGAACATCATTTCCTTTTCATTGAATATCATTACAATTCCTGCCTGTACTAAAACCGGACCACCACCTATCGCAGTTTGCATTTTCCACCTTTGCGGTAATTCTTCATTGCTTATTGTTCCAAAAACATTCACTTCTCCATTTTGTAAAGGTGGAAACTGCCATGCTTTTGCAAAATCTTTAGTACTGTCAGTTTGTATCCATGCAACATCAGCGATTCTATTTTTTTTAATACCAATAGCGCTTCTATTTATTTTCACTTCGTATGCTGTACTATCGTTTTTTTTCTTCTTTACTGATTTAATATTATGCGATACTACTTCCCCGCTTTTAATCACTACATTCAAATTTTTATTGGTTTCAAAAGAAAAAAAAGTTCCATTCACAACCAACAGCGGCTTATCATTCTTCTCATAAAATTGTGAAGGAGTTAATCTTCTGCCAAGCGTGGTATCAACTGTAAAATCTAATTTTCTATCCTTCAGTTTTGCTTTTACATAAAAGGCAATGAAGGGTTTGCCATCTAATGAGTCAGTTGTTTTAAAAACCTGCACCGATGAAGGCAATGGTGCATAGTTAGCAGAAACATTTATCCAATTTACCTGAGCAGATAAATTGAGGGGAATAGAAAAATATACAGCCAGTAATAAACCGGCTGTAATAAATTTTTTGGTGAACACAATTCGAGATGCCTGCCTGTCCGGTAGGCAGGCTTCGTGCTTTAGCATGACAAGACTTTATTTTATTATTGCTTACTATTTGAAAAGAAGCCTGAAGTTGTGAGAACAACTAACCATTAACTACTAACAACTAACTTTTTGCCTTCTCTTCCATCCATTTGTTTTTACCATAACCAGGTATAACATGTTTCTCAGAATGATAAGAAGAACGAACAAGGGGGCCGCTTTCTACATAATCAAGGCCAAGGTTATACCCTATCTCCCTGAACGCTGCAAACTCATCGGGATGAACAAAACGAACAACCGGTAAATGTTTTTTAGTGGGCTGCAGGTATTGGCCAATGGTAACAACATCTACATTACTTGCTTTAAGGTCTTTTAGTGTTTGTATCACTTCTTCTTTCTCTTCGCCCAGCCCCAGCATGATACCACTTTTTGTACGCATGCCTCCCGCTTTTAAGATCTTTAGCGTTTCCATACTCTGCCAGTATTTAGCCTGTATGCGTACCTGCCTGGTAAGGCGTTCTGTAGTTTCAATATTATGACTTACTACTTCGGGTGCCGCATCAATAATGCGTTGAATGTTCTCTTTGTTTCCTTTAAAATCGGGTATCAGGGTTTCTAATGTAGTGTTTGCATTTAATGCCTTTACTGCTTTAATGGTGTTGGACCAGATGATGCTGCCGCCATCTTTCAGTTCATCCCTGTCCACCGAAGTAATTACGGCATGCTTTACCTTCATCAGGTTAATGGCTTCTGCTACACGTTGTGGTTCATCCCAGTCAACTACCAGGGGCCTGCCGGTGGCAACATTGCAAAAGCCGCAGCTACGGGTGCAGATATTGCCCAGTATCATAAATGTCGCTGTGCCTTCTCCCCAGCACTCTCCCATATTTGGACAATTACCACTTTCGCAGATGGTATGCAGTTTATGGGTATCTACCAGGCTCCGCACATGACGGTATTCTTCACCAATGGGTAGTTTAACCCTTAACCAGTTTGGTTTTTTTGTCCCGATAGCTATCGGGATCTGTTCTATAAATCCGTCAATTACGGGTAATTCTATCATGGAGGAAATGCTAAAAATTAATGTTTACTTATTTTCTTTTTCCAAACATCAGGGTAATGTAAGCTGAAAAGAACAACTGCTTTTCTTTATTGTAAACCATTTGAGGAATTTTTTTTGAATAGAACTCAGCGGCTACACCAACCTCCAATGCAGTCAGCATATCGTTGTATCGGCCATAGTCAAACCTAACTCCCTGTTTAACATAAAGCCCTGGTGTTACCTTTAAATGATTCCAACCTTTACTAAAGTTAGGGCCGGTAGGATTGAGGCCAGTAGGATTTGCGAATGTTGAACTATCAGGCGAATCGTATCTTATATATTTTCTTCCCCCTGCTGCCATATTATCCACTTCATATTCATATGCCCGTAGTAGGCCCAGCGTTAATCCTCCCCCAATATTAGCAGTGATGCTTACACCATTCTTGTTACTTTTATTGCCAAGCAAAATTTGTTTTTGAACACCAAGTTTAATAGGGTAAAAGAAATTTATTTTCCCATATATGAAAGGAGAAGAAGGACTGAAAGGGCTACTTTGTTTCTCTTCTTTCTGGTGTTTTCTTTCCGTTATCTCAAGCTGGTATAGCATGGCGCTTTTTACAGATTTGGAATATGCTTTTTCAAAAAATACCCCATATCCATCTGTCGATAACTTAAGTCCAGCCGCAAAATGCTTTTTGTAAGCAATTACACCCTCTTCTTCGGCCTTGATCTGTGCATTCACCCTGGACCGTTTTTCTTCTTTACGGCTTTTCTTTGTTTGCGCAGGGGTTTGCTGTGCAATGGCGGTAATTGATAAGGCTACGGTAGTTAATAGAATTAATAGTTGCTTCATGAAATCTGTTTACTGACGTAAATTTATGCAAAAATACTATCTGCTGTTGAAAGATGATACATTTGCGGTAAGAACCGTTGCATTTTAAACCTCAAAATCATTAATAAATAAAATTTTAACACAATGACTGCTTCTGTTATTTATAAAGGCCAGCTCCGGTGCGAATGCACCCATAACCAAAGCGGAACCGTAATTGAAACCGATGCCCCAACAGACAACAGGGGTAAAGGAGAAAGGTTCAGTCCAACAGATACCCTGTGCGTAGCACTGGCAACCTGCGTTGTAACATCCATGGCTTTAAAAGCAAATGATATGGATATCGATCTCTCAGGCACTTCCATTGCAGTAACCAAGCATATGTTAAGCGATCCCCGCAGGATAGGTAAAGTTGAAGTACTGCTGAGCTTCTCCGAAACATTAAAGCTGGAAGAAAAGGACAGGATCATTTTACAGCGGGTTGGCGATAACTGCCCGGTGGCAAAAAGCCTGCATTCCGACCTCAATGTGGTCATTGAGTATAACTGGATCCCCCTCCCCCTCCCGCTCCCCCGCGGCGGAGACCTTTAGACTCTGATAATTTTAAAAGCTACTTTCTGTGTTTCTGTGCCTCTGTGGCAATCATTCCTGGTCAGAACAGCATCAAAGGTTCCGAATCAACTTATTTCCTACACTGCAATCCAGGCATCGCTTCTTATTACAGTACTCATTCTTTAACTGTATGAGCGCCTGGGAGTCAAAAGCATTTTTATTTTCGATATTAAGCTTCATAAATCCTGCGGTGATGCTGTTCTTTTCGGCCCGGGTATGTTCCAGCCATTGCAGGGCCCTATCCTTGTATATGTTCTCCTGGTAATAATGGCCGTAAGCAAATAGAACAGGTACAATAGTATTGATGATGATATTGTCGGTCATTTGTTCTCCCAGGTTTTTCTTTTTAAAAGCGGTGGCTTCATCAAAAACATAATGATAATGCCAGTAATCATTGGCGGTAACGCTCAGCAGCTCTTTTATATACTTTACTTCAGTAGCTTCCCTTGTTTTTGAAAACAGGTGAAGGCTTTGATGCACCAGCATGGACAGTTGCGCCAACCTTACCGTAGGGAAATTGGATGGCCGCATACGCAGGAATATCATGGAGGCTTCTATCTTCTGCAGTTTGTATTTCTTTTTTAAGAATTGATATTCTTTTTGCAGCATTTTTGGATAATCATCTGTAAAATCTATTTCCAGCAGGCCCGACTGTCCGAATAACAGGGCCTCAGTTTGATGCACCTGTGCTTTGTGCCTGGATAAAATATTAATAGGAATTGATTGTGCCATTTTCTCAAAAGCAACACTATTCAGAGTGATGCCAAAATTTTTGGCCAGCTGCCACCAGAAAGTTTCTTCCCAATGGTTATTGGTTCTTTGAAAAAGATCTAAGACTGCCATAGTCCTTTTTTCCAGCCTTTCCACCAACACCCTTTCCTTCATGCTTTGCCAACTTAAGCTATTCACCAGTTGTATATTTTTCTGGCAGGAAATAAAAGCCGTTGTATTCATCAGATCGTCATAGCGGTTAAGCAGCATTTTGGATACTTTATCCTGCAGGGTCAACGTTGAAAATGGTAAGTACATATCCAGGTCTTTTTCCCATACCACATGCAGGATCACATTCTTATAATTTTTATCCGCGCTATGCTTATGCCTGTTCCAGTCGGATGAACGGATATGAAGTTCCACACTGCCAGCCCAGGTAGTATTATTGATCTTTATTTTGGAATCTAAAAAATCAGGGCCCTGGTTAGTATTGAGCGTACCGGGATGAATCACCTGTAAGATTTCGGTTTCATCGGTAACCAAAGCTTTAATATTAAAATATTGAAATTGCCAGATATACTGGAGCAGGCGTTCGGTCAAGGGAAACGTTTTAAGTTTTAAATCGTTTAAAGGTTTAAAGTTAATAGCCTCTTTTCTGTTTATGATGTTGAAAATAACATGATAACGTGTTTTTTCAACAACCCTTAAACCCTGAAACCGTTAAACCCTGCAACGCCTTCACCACCCTGCTTACGGGAAGGCCCATGACATTGTAGAAATCACCGTTAATAGATTTTATGCCTACCACACCGATCCATTCCTGTATGGCGTATGCACCGGCTTTGTCGTAAGGTTTGTAGCTGTCTATATAGAATTCGATCTGCTCCGGGGTAAGTACATGGAACTGAACCTGGGTTGTTTCTGCAAAAGCGATCTCCTTATCCCCATGTAAGATCACCACGCCTGTAATTACTGAATGTTGCTTTCCTGAAAGTGATGATAAGATATTCACAGCATCGGCTTTATCCTTTGGCTTACCAATCATGGTATCTTCCAACACTACTACAGTATCGGCTGCAAGGATCGGCATACCAGTTTTGTCCGTGGCTTTTATTACCAATGCTTTATTCCTGGCTATATGGATGGCTGTTTGTTCAAGTGACAGGCCAGCAGGATATGATTCATCAGTTTCCTGAACAATAATATCAAATGGCACTTCGGCCCATTCAAGCAGTTGTTTGCGGCGTGGAGATTGAGAAGCCAGGATGATCTTTTGCATAAATCTTGCACAAACCTATAAGGTTTTTTTATAGCGTTTAAAAAAATTGGATCTTATAAAACCTTATAGGTTTATGAATAGATCTTAAAAAATATCATTGATAAAAGCCCGGCCATCATTACAAATTTAATTGCTTTACTTACCCGGTGATAATCTTTGGGAACCTGTGCTTTGGTCAATTGCCGAAATATCCACAGCAGCGGTATAATGATCAGCAATATGCAATACACCGCACTCCAGTACCAGCCAAACTGCAATACATAGAACTGAACAATAATGATCATGCCTGTTAAAACAACCAGCCATACGGCCACAAAAACTTTAGTGGCCGGAATGCCCCAGGTAATGGGCATGGTCATGCATCCATACCTCTTGTCGCCTTCCATATCTTCCAGGTCTTTTACCACTTCCCTTATCAGCGATATCACAAATGCAAAGCCTGTATATAAAAAAGAAATACGGATGAAGCGGTGGTTATAAATTTCCAAAAATGTATTATCGCAGGCGGGGCAATGAAAAGTATTATAGTAACATAAGAAACATACCATCACCACCCATGCAGTTAAAGCCGAAATTAAAATATTGCCCCATAATAATTTTTTTTTCAGGCTTACCGAATAACCAAACAATAAAAAGGCGCAAACGATATTGGAAACACCTAGCCAGAAAGTGGATGAATTAAAGTCAATAAAAAAACTGATCATGATGGCCAGGAACGAAAAGCCAATATGCATTACAATGGCCCACCTTCTTTTGATGGACTTATCAATGATCGTGCGCTCAGGTTTGTTAACCTGGTCAATATTCAAGTCAAAATAATCGTTGATAATATAGCCTGCTGCGGCAATTAGAACAGATGCAAGAATAAGCAGTGGAAAATTTTCGTTATTGAAATTTGTATAAATACCTTTTTCGTAAAGTGGTTGAACGAGTGAAAAATAGAACAACACCTGTGTTAGGGCGATCATAACCAGGTTGGGCCAGCGGACAAGTCTTAAAAAGGCAGTGATCAATTTCATGTAGGCTTATGTGAAGCGAAAATAAGCATTGAAAGTCAAATGGGAGACCTACTTTGAAGCAATGTCCGTATCCAGGTCCCAATGCCCGTTAAGCTTCAATACTTTTTCAATTACATCTCTTGCACATCCTTCTCCACCTTTTACAGGAGATATATAATGGGATATTTGTTTTATTTCTGCAACTGCATCGGCAGGGCAACAAGGTAAACCGGTCATCTGCATGGGTGCATGATCAGGAATATCATCGCCCATGAATAAAATTTCGTCCCAGCTTAGTTGATGCCCGCTCACGTATTCAGTAAGTTTTTCTTTTTTGTTATCAATTTTTAAGAAGCAATCCGTAACACCAAGCTTAAGTAATCTTTCCTGTACTACATCTGATGTGCCTCCTGAAATTACAACTACCCTATACCCTTTCTTTACCGCCAGTTGCAATGCATACCCATCTTTGATGTTCATTCTCCGGGCCATCTGGCCGTCATTCAATATCAATAAAGAGCCGTCGGTGAGTACACCATCAACATCAAAAACGAATGTTTTTATGTGTTTAAATTTTTCGAGAACGTTCATTTTGATTGTAGATTTTAGATTGACGATTTTAGATTTAAGAGCTGCAAATAAATCTGCAATCTACAATCTGCAATTACTTTTGGTTATCCCTCCACTCATACACCCAACTGCTCTGTATCATCTCCAGGTGGCCCTCATTGCTATCTTCGGCTTTGCCTTCAAATTTGGGAATTTCCAGCACCCATTTGAGCAGGTCAGTAAATCTTATGCGATAGATCTTGCTTTCCCCAAATTCATCACCAAAACGCTCATACAACTTCATGGCAATATCTTCATAGTCGTTCCAGTTAATGGGAGGTTCAAAGGTCATAAAAGTTAATTTGATAATGAGCTAATTAGCTAATGTGCTAATTTTTTTGACTAAAGTATTTAATTATTTTCAAAAGTAGTTTGCAACAAACAAATTAGCACATCAGCATATTGGCTAATCAGCTAATTGAATTCCTATTCGCCTAAAAATTGTGTTTGGTCCGGCAATGTAACAGATATCTCACCGTCCGCATCCTGCATCACACACTGGCAACCCAGTCTTGAATTCAGTCTTGGACTTACAGCCCTGTCAATAAAATCTTCTTCTTTATCGCTTAGTTCTTCCAGGAATTCATCTCCCTGTTCAACATAAATATGGCAGGTACTACAGGCACACACCCCTCCGCAGTTATGGTGTAGTACAATATCATTCTTCAAAGCCACTTCTAAAATAGACTGATCAGGTTCAATATCCCTTACTGTTATAGGTTCCAGACCTTTCTGTTCAAACTTAAATGTTATACTATACATATTCTGCAAATTTCGGGTTGCAAACCTACTTTAAATTACTAATTAAGGAAAATATAAGTTGCGGCAGTGGCGTTATTATATTGGCAGAGTAAAAAGGTTTTACTATTTTTCGCTTTAATCTATAACAGTAGTACAGGATGATACGATATTCAAAATTAAAAAAATCCATTCTTATATTTTCAATGCTAGCAGTTGTAGCATCCTGCAATAATAAAGAGGATAAAAGCAAAACAGTCAGCAGGGATAGTGCTAAAACAGAGGTAAAAAAAGAAACCAAAAAAGAGCCGGCAACCTCATACCAACGTCCCCCCATTATTAATATAGTAGATACCCTGGGGCCTAAAAGAACTGTGATCTTTGTGAAAGACAGTGCTGCCAGCTTTGAGGGCATCGGCCCAAAACTGGCCAATATATACAGGGGCAAACTGGCCGAATACTTAAAAAAAAATAACCTTAAATCGGCAGGTGCACCAATGGCCTGGTATAGGAAACTAAAAGCTCCCTACTTTTTTGAGGCGGGCATACCGGTAAATAAAGCAGGCGGGAAACCAGTTAAAGGTGTGCAGGTAAGAGAAATGCCTGCGGGCAAAGTAATTATTGCGCACTTCTTTGGACCCTTTGAACTGTTTCACCAGGGTTATGATGCTATTAAGGAATTTATGAAGGATAATAAAAAAGTGGCTGCCGGCGCTCCTTACGAGATCTATATAACTGACCCCATTGGTAAGGATGGTAAACCTGTGGATCCTTATAAGATACAAACAGATATTGTCTTTCCTATCAAATAATGATGGGGGTTAAAATCTAATCAAAATTTTCTTTGCCATCAAATGGTCTAAGTCCCCTCTCCTGGAGTAGAGGGGGTTGGGGGTGAGGTTTTCATAATACTATCCGTAAGCTTCAAATAAATATATTTCAGCTTGGGATGTGCGGTGAGCAGTCGCAGGTGCTTATCCAATGTAAATACATCTTTACGTGCAGCAGGACCTGTTTGTACCTGGGATGGAGAAATGCTTTCGACCCGTTCAGCAGTTTCCTTTATCAAAGGCAGCAACAATTTAAAATCGACCTGCTCCCTTGCACAAAATTCTTCGGCCAACGCATACAGGTGGTTAGTGAAATTACTTACAATAACCGCTGCCACATGCAACTTCAGCCTATCCACATCATTAGCCTTGGTAATATTGGAAGAGAAGGTCCTTGCAAAATCTTCTACAAATGTTTTGATCTCTTCAGTATTGCCATCTATTAAAAAGGGAATATTATTTTGATAGTTTATTTCTTTGCGGAGACTTTGCAAAGGATAAAGCACACCATAATTAACAGAAATATCTTTCAGCACATCAAGCGGTACCGATCCTGCTGTATGCAGCACCAGCTTATTGCCCAGGTGCAGGCTTTTATTCAATTCATATAATGCAGCATCAATTACGGAAACAATATAGATATCTGCATCTTTATTTATCGTTGACTGCTGATCTCCAAAATCACATTCGAGTTCATCAGCCAGTTTTTTTGCATGGGCATCATCGCGGCTAATTACCTGTACAATATCATGATCGTGCTGTTTTAATAACCTGCCTAAAACAGTTGCCACATTTCCCGATCCAATTATTACAATTCGCATATCTTAACTTTGCTGATTATGAAACTTACACAAAGGTTAGCAATTGCCTACATTCAAACAAAATTTAAGTTACTGAGCGTTGTTTCTACAAGAAAGACGGCAGAAAAGGCTTTGGAGATCTTTGGCACCCCATTTATGAAATCGGTAAGAAAGGCCCCGGTTAAAAATGCAGAAATCATTCATTTTCACCTGGATAATAAAAAAATGAGTGGTTACAGGTGGAACCATCAGCCCGCAGGGCTCAGCGGGCAACCCAAAAAAGTATTGATACTCCACGGCTTTGGATCAGCCGCCCATAAGTTTGAGGATTATGCCCACCTGCTGGTTGAAAAAGGATACGAGGTATTGGCTTTTGATGCACCCGCCCATGGCGAAAGCGATGGCACCACCACCAATGCGATCGAGTATTGTGCAATGATCAAAAAAGTGGTGGATGATTTTGGCCCGGTGCAAAGTTTCCTCGCTCATTCTTTTGGAGGTATTTCCTTAAGTCTTGCACTGGAAGAAATGCCGCATGATGAAAGGACAAAGGTTGTTTTTATTGCACCTGCAACAGAAACCACCTCCGCAGTTGATGGCGCATTCAGCATGCTTAAATTAAAAAGTATTGCAGTGAGGAGCGAATTTGAAAAGCTCATCATTAAAGTAAGCGGAAAAAAAACCGAATGGTTCTCTATGCGCAGGGCCATGCATAATATTAAAGCCACAGTGCTCTGGATACATGATGAAGAAGATGATATAACGCCATGGGCAGATGCACTAAAAGTTAAGGAAGACAACCATCCCAACATAAAATTCGTACTAACAAAAGGGCTCGGACATCGTAGAATTTACCACGATGCGGATGTAAAAAACATGCTTGTGAATTTTCTCTGAAATGGTAAAATTTAGTTATGCCACCAGAAGATTTATTTTGATTTTTCAATTTTAAACTAATATTGCAGTAACCAAATTGCATTTTTTTTAAATTAAATCAATAGAACCCTGTGGATGTTTAAAGATGCCTAAAAGCACTTCCACATTATGTTTCATAAGATCATAACTACCCAAATATGGCTAAAAATCTGCTCATAGTGGAGTCACCGGCAAAAGCTAAAACGATCGAAGCCATCCTTGGAAATGACTTTGAAGTGAGGAGTTGCTTCGGTCATATCCGCGACCTGGTGAAGAATGATATGGGCATAGATGTTCACAATAATTTTCAACCTACTTATATCGTTCCTCCTGAAAAAGAAAAAGTAGTAAGAGACCTGAAGAGTATGGCCAAAAAAAGCGAAGTGGTTTGGCTGGCATCGGATGAGGACCGTGAAGGAGAAAGTATAAGCTGGCATTTAGCAGAAGTACTCGGCCTTGATACCAAAACAACAAAGCGTATTGTCTTTCACGAAATAACCAAACCTGCTATTTTAAAAGCAGTAGCAAATCCACGCACTATTGACATGAACCTGGTAGATGCACAACAGGCCCGCAGGATTGTTGATCGCATTGTAGGTTTTGAACTGAGCCCTGTATTATGGCGTAAGATCGGCATGTCGGGTGGATTAAGTGCCGGCAGGGTACAAAGCGTTGCCGTGAAATTAATTGTAGAAAAAGAAAGAGAGATAAACAAGTTCACAGCAGTAAGCAGTTTTAAAGTAGAAGCTTCGCTGGCTGCAACAGATCTTAACAACCGCACCGTTTCATTTAAGGCCGAAGGCAATAAATTTAATAAGGAAGACGACGCAGAAAAATTCCTGCAAACTTGTATCGGCGCCAATTATACCGTGAAAGACATACAGGTAAGGCCTGGCAAACGTACACCGGCAGCACCTTTTACTACCTCTACCCTGCAACAGGAAGCAAGCCGCAAACTTGGATATGGTGTTACAAAGACCATGTTACTTGCGCAAAAGCTTTACGAGAGTGGTAAGATAACTTATATGCGTACCGATAGCGTAAACCTGGGCGATACTGCAATGGATGCCATTAAAAATGAGATCAACAGCAGCTTTGGCCACCAGTACTTACAGGTTCGCAAATACAAGAACAAGAACGAAAGTGCACAGGAAGCACATGAAGCCATTCGCCCTACCTACATGGAAAACAAATCTGTTGGAGACCCGGATCTCAACAGGCTGTATGAACTGATCTGGAAGAGGACCATTGCATCGCAGATGAGTGATGCAGAGTTGGAGAATACAACAGCTAAAATAAATATCAGCACCAACCACGAGGAATTAACCGCCAGCGGCCAGGTAATAAAATTTGATGGATTTTTAAAAGTTTACCTGGAAAGTACGGATGAAGATGATGCAGATGATAAAGATGAAAGCCGGCTACCAAATCTGACGGCAGGACAGGTTCTGCAGTTTGAAAGGATGACCGCCACCGAAAGATTTACCAAACACGCCGCAAGGTATACAGAAGCCTCGCTGGTAAAGAAACTGGAAGAACTGGGCATTGGCCGACCCAGTACCTACGCTCCTACTATATCCACCATCATCAAACGCAATTATGTAGAGAAAAAAGATAAGGATGCAGTAAAAAGAGATTTCAGGATTTTAAGATTAAAAAATGACCAGGTAACAAAAATCACAGAGCAGGAAAATACCGGGGCCGAAAAATCCAAACTCTTCCCAACAGACCTTGGACTGGTGGTTACCGATTTTTTGAGTCAGCATTTTGAAAAGGTTATGGATTATTCTTTTACCGCTGATATTGAAAAGGAATTTGACGAGATCGCTGATGGCAAAATGAAATGGAACAGCATGGTGGGGGATTTTTATACACCCTTTCATGAAGGTGTTGAACATACTTTGGAAAATGCGAACCGTGCTGTAGGAGAAAGAATATTAGGAACTGATGAGAACGGCAAGACCATAATGGCAAGGATGGGACGCTATGGCCCGATGGTACAGATAGGTTTACCGGAGGATGAAGAAAAGCCACGCTACGCAAAACTAAAGCCTTCGCAAAGTATTGAAACCATAACTATAGAAGAAGCGAAGGAGCTTTTTAAATTAGGTGCCCCGCTTGGCGAACACGAAGGACAGGAAATAACAGTTAACATTGGCCGCTTTGGGCCTTATGTAAAATTTGGTGAGCAGTTCATTTCTATTCCTAAAGGTGAAGAACCTTCAACAGTAGATTTTGATAGGGCTCTGGAGATCATCAATGCAAAAAAGATAGAGGATGCTCCTATTGGTTTTTATGAAGAGAAGCCGATCACCAAGGGAAAGGGCAGATTTGGCCCATTCATCAAATGGAACGATATGTTTATCAATATTCCTGCCCGTTATCATTTTGATAACCTTACACAGCAGGATTGTAACGAACTTATTGAAAAGAAAATAGCAAAAGAGGCCAATCGTTTTATCCAGCAGTGGTCTGAAGAAAAGATCGCTATAGAAAATGGCCGCTGGGGCCCGGAACTGGTGTACAATAAAAAACGCCTCCGTTTGCCCAAAGGAAAATATACTGCTGAGGCATTAGTTGCTGTTAGCCTTGATGAAGTGAAGTCTATGA
>JBKJMZ010000080.1:0-60336 GCA_046596255.1 Ferruginibacter sp.
CGGGATTATCTTCTGCTACCAATATCAATGGCGCTTCGGCAGGCGATTCAAAATTTTCTGCTGTAGAAGTACTATGATCATCAAAAGACTGCAGCTCTGTTTTTTGAGGAATGATCAGCGCTTCTACTTCTCTATTGATGTGCAGAGTAAACCGGATAAAGGAACCACAGTCAGGTTAAACATACCGGTTGACATGGCAAGCAATAAAGAAGTAGAAGCGCTGATCATTCCTCAAAAAACAGCGCTGCAACCTTTTGATGATTATAGTATTTCAACAGCAGAAAATTTTGTATCGCCTGCCGAAGCGCCATTGATATTGGTTGTAGAAGATAATCCCGACCTGAATGAATTTATCGCCGGCAGCCTGCAAAAAAAATACAAGGTCATTACTGCTTTAAATGGCACAGATGCCCTTCAGTTGTGCCAACAGGAGATACCCGATATTGTACTGAGTGATGTGATGATGCCTGGCATGGATGGTAATGAATTGTGTGCTGCCATAAAATCAGATCCGCTAACTGCACATATTGCTGTGGTGATGCTAACTGTTAAAGCCGCGGCAGCAAGTATCATAACAGGGTTGGGCAAAGGGGCTGATGATTATATTAGTAAACCTTTCCAGGTTGATGAATTGTTATTGCGTATTCATAACTTACTGCAAAGGCAGGAAAAACTAAAACAATACTTCAGGTCTTATTTGGCCCAACCGGAAACTAAACCTGATGAACCGGTGGTGCAGGATGAATTTGTACAATCTGTTTACAGCATCATTGATGAATTTATTGACGACTCCCAATTGGGCGTAGAATTTTTGGCCACAAAGCTGGCCCTTAGCCGCCGGACATTGAACCGTAAATTAACTGCCGTGCTTGGCTTACCACCCAGCGAGATCATAAAACAATACCGCTTAAAAAAAGCAGCAGAAATGCTGCGTGCCGGCAATCATATTGCAGATGTCGCTTACAGTACGGGCTTTGAAAGCCCTTCCTATTTTGGTCAGTGCTTTAAAGAGCTGTATGGCCTTACCCCTTCGGAATATATGGAGAAGAACAAAGCAACCTGAAATTGAAAACCAGGTTTTGTAATTTTTAAAAGTATTGCCATTGTAAAAAAATGGCATAGGTCTGCACTTTGGGCTAAAGCCCGGCTAATAGAAATTTAAATTGCCCCAGCCTTAAGGCCGGGGCAATTTATTTAATAGCAAAAGTCTTCAGCGAAAATTTTTTGTAGTAATAAAGTTATGCTGCAAAAATAATAAGCGGCCCAATGTAAGCAACCTTATTAGGATATATACACCCGGATTTACCCCCCCCCCCCGCTGTCCCAAACTTAAGAACCTTTGGCCCAAATTTAAGAGTGTTGCCCCTGCTTCATCTCAGCCGTTTTTGGCATGTCTCAAACTTAAGGGTTTCTGGCTCAAAGCGGCGCATAAAAACTTTATTTCCAAAATACTTTTACATCATCAACAGGGAGCACATCCTCTTCTTGTAAAAAATAAAAAATTAACCAAAACGGTTGCCTACCGAAAAAAACGGGTAAAAAAATTATGAAAAAGTTATTAATCATCGCCACAGCATCTTTCTTTACTTTCACCAGTTGTTCTAAAATTGAACCAACTCCGGCGCCACAAAGCAGTACAGTTTCTACCTCAAACTCAAAAACAGGGATTGTGCTTGGTCCCCAACGCTACACTATTACCAATACCGAAACAAATTGGGGTGTGGTGGAATACAGGTTAACATATACCGACCAGAATAATGCAGTTCAGAGTATGGTTTTAAACATGGGACAAAGCGTTACCCTTTGCTTAAGCAACAATATTATTACCACCAATTTTGCCCATACCATAGTGGTTGTTGGAAATTGTTAACTGCACTAAAGAGGGTTGACTTTTTATTACATACAGGTAAAAGCTCTGATATCATGTCAGGGCTTTTTTTTAAGTAGAGAAATTTTTTATTTTTTTTCCATTGTATTATTTTTTAAGTAAAAAAGGATTTTATGTGTTACATACAAATTAAAAAGTCTCTTAAACAAAATGTTTTAAGAGACTTTTTATTGTGGTTCCCAAAGGACAAATATCGAACAAAATCATCGGCTTTTTTAAACAGATGAACATGATCATGAAGTCCGATCTAAACAGTCTTAGTTGTAAGCCCCTGTACCATTATTGAATCCAAAGGAAAAATAAAGGCTACTTATTATCATTGTAAGCCCGGTTGTAAAGAAAGAAAGTGGAGTATATAAGACAGTCAGAGGTGACATCCTATCACTAAAAATTGTTAAATCCTTGTTTAAACTCCTTTATTTAAAAGCATTAACGCTGTATACACTGGAGTTGGCATGGTTATTAAGGTCATATATATATTATTCACAAATTAATTTTTTTATTATGAAACAATTATTCTTTTTAGGTGCAGTATTAATGATATCTACCTCTACTATGGCGCAGGGTAATAGTAAAGGCAAAGGCAAAGACAAAGAAAAACCTAAGTCTGAAATAGGAAATTCGCAGGACCAACGGAAGGAAACTGACAAAAATGATAAAAACTGGAATAAAGGGAATTCTAAACAGAAGGGTTATGCTAAGAACCAACCGAAAAAAGTTACGGCCGCCTTATTAAGAGATTATCCAGCTGCAACAAATATTTCCTGGAATAAATACAAAGGAGATTATACTGCAACTTTTAATAATGGAGCATGGAGATCCACAGCTGTATATCATGCAAATGGGGATCGCCGCGATACACGCACCGTTTTAACCAGGGCGCAATTGCCTGGAGGCAGTGCTTGGGATCAGATCTTTAAAAGAGACAATATTACTCCCACACAGTTCATCCAGATAGAAAGGCCTTCTACAATGGAGAAGATCTACCGGATACTGTCGGGAAACAATACTCCGTATTATTATGATCAAAACGGTAACAGGGTAACCTACGTTTATTAAAAAAACATTTCAAAATCCCGGGGCTTATTCACCCGGGATTTTTATTTTCAGAAAAAATCCAAAAGTTTATAAAGTTTGATCAACAGATTATTCAGAATACTACCTCAAAAAATCTGTTATTGGTGTATTCACCTGTTTTAATCTTTTAGTCTCAGGGAAAATATAAGGTACAACTCTTTAAATATTTAGAGTTGTCCATCAATGTGGCCTCGCCAGGAATCCCCGCCCGAACGTACCGTTCGGTACGGGCGGGGAACCCTTGGATCTGGTCCTTCGGAAACTCTTATACTATCTACTAAGGGGCCAAAATTCTTTTTAAAAATCTTCTCCCAGCAGCTGTTTTAAAATATTTTTCCCTTGCAATAGCTTTTTCTCTCGAATCAAATTCTTCTTTATAAACCAAAACAAAAGGAATATATGGCCTGATAGATACTGTCATCCCCAAATTATGTTGCTTGATCCTTTCTTCCAGATCTTCACAATGCCCTTTGTAATAAAATTCATGACTCAGACTTTTAATTACATAAGCATAAAACATATATTAAATTGGTGGCCTCGCCAGGAATCGAACCTGGATCTGGGGCTTCGGAGGCCCTTATACTATCCATTGTACTACGAGGCCTAATTGTTAATTGGTTAATTGGTTAATCCGTTAATTAGTGGGTGCTCAAATATTTCAGAGTCTTTAGAACCTTGAGCTGCAATACGAATTAACCAATTAACAAATTAACGTTCTATGATCCCAAATGTAAAAAATTGCTGCTGAATATTTTTACCGCTATGGCCAGCAATATTACGCCGAAAAATTTTCTGATAACTAACATTCCATTGGTGCCCAAAGCTTTTTCTATCCATTTGATAGATTTAAGTACTACAAATATTACTATACAGTTAATAAGTATACTGATGAAAATATTTACATCAGCATAATTGGCTTTTAAACTCATAATGGTGGTGAGCGTTCCTGAGCCGGCAATGAGCGGGAAAGCGATGGGCACTACGCTACCGCTTTTAGGATTGCTGTCGGGTTTAAAAAAATCCTGTCCCAATACCATTTCCAGCGCAATGATAAAGATCACGATACTACCAGCTACGGCAAAGGATTGAGCATCCAGCCCCAGTATATTTAAGAACTGCCGGCCTATCAATAAAAAAAAGATCATTAACGCCCCGGACGCCAGGGTAGCCTGAAGCGAACGTATCTCCCCGCCCATTTTTGACCGCAATGATGCAAAGACGGGCACATTACCAACCATATCAATAACAGCAAACAATGTGAATGTTATGGTAATGATCTCGTTAACTGCAATATCACCAAATGTCATAGTGGCTTTTTTAGAGATGCAAAGATAGCTGGTGCAGGTAAAGTATATTCGGGTTATTTTTGGAAATACCTGGATTTAAAATGTACATACTTTTCCTTCAGCTCGTGCAGGCAGTTAATGCAAAGACATTCCTCATACTTGGCCTGTATAAAAGCTGATTCTTCAACAGAGAGTTGGATCGCACTGCACTGGCATTGCGCAATAGTTCCCACTTTGCATTCAAATGCATTACTGCAGCGGGGACAACGTTTTTCTTCGTGCATACATTTTTACAGAAGTTTAAATTCGCCGGTAAGGCGATAAGGCGTTTTATCGAAAACACGAAACTTATTATTCCCGTCTTCCCGACTTACCGGCAAAAAACCTGCCTGGCAGGCAAGTTAAAAATTTAAACTAACCCCGGCCATAAAATTAAACCGGCGGCTGTTATAACCATATACTTCTGAATATTTTTCGTCGGTAATATTTTTAAGATCTACAAATGCCTGTATATTCTTTGTAATACTGTATGTTGAATACAAATTCCAAACATAATAAGCCGGCATTTCAGCGGGTGCTGCGCCATAAGTAACAATCTCGTAGCGCTTACCGATGCTTTGTACACCAATATTCATGTTCCAATGCTTACAAAGCTCAATACCCACATTTAAATTAATAGTTTGCCTTGGCCTGCGGTACAGGTTAAAAAACGTTGTGTCCTTACTGCCGGTTTTCGTTTCGATCTTTCCATCGAGGTTCACATAATTGGCATTAAGCGTTACTTTACCAAAGTCCACGGTGGCTTCAAGTTCCAGACCTTTGTCTTTTTGTTTATCGGCATTGGCATAATAACCGTAGGATGGCGGATTATTCGTGTTTATAAAAACAATATTGTCAGTAATATTTCTGCTAAAATAAACTGCTCGCAGGTTAACATTGTTTTTGTAGTATTGAACACCGCCTTCAAAACTCATAGATCTCTCAGGGCTAAGTTCACCAACCGCGGGACGATATTCGGAATAAACCTGGTACAAAGATGGCGCTTTAAAACCGGAGCTGATGTTACCAAAGACCTTTATTGAATTTTTAATTACATAAGATGGGTTAAAAGAAAAAGTAAACACATCTCCATACTTATTAAAATTATTGTAACGGCCGCCAAGCTCAACATTAAAGCCCTTAATATCTTTTACAACAATTGAAGCATAGGCTCCAAACTGGTTTACTTTAACGGTATCATCGCTTAATGTTGGGGATGGGTATGGGCCATAAACACTTACAGAAAAATAACTCTGATCGGATAAATGATTGCGGTAATCGGCTCCAACCAATACATCAATATGCTTTGTTACTGCAATATTGCTATACAGTTCTGCAAAATGTGACTTGCCGGTGTACTCTCCTTTGCTATAATAAGAAAACCCTCCCCTGCTGGCTGAATCATCCAGGTAAAACCTGTTTATCCTGTTATAATTATAATTGAAATGCAAAATACTTTTACCTATGCTATAATCTGCACCAAAGCCAAGCAGGCTGTTTTTATTTTTAATAGTATAATCCGCATCATCTTTAAATGGCGCTGCATCTGCATCGGTTTTATAATTGCTGAAGGCAGTGTTGGTACGTACAGAAAACTTATCATTTATTTTCTGGCTGATGTTGGCCCGAAAAATATTTTCATCCATACCATCTTTATCAAAATTACCGGCACCTGCCTGGTCAATTGCCGTAGAAAACCCCTTACTGTATAATTTGCTGTATTGAATATTGTAGTTTGTATTCTTCACTGTTCCATTAAAGCCTACAGAACCTTTGAAGGTGCCGTAGCTGCCCCCTGCTAAATTTGCAGTTGCATTTATTTTTTTAGCTCCGCCTTTTTTGCTGATGATATTAATCACAGCAGCAATGGCATCGCTTCCATATAAAGTAGACTGGCTGCCTTTTAAGATCTCAACCCTTTCTACCTGGTCAACGCTGATGAGGTTCAGGTCAAATGCACCGCTAATGCCCGATGCATCATAAACAGGAACACCGTCAAGCAGGATCAATGTCTTGCCTGCAGCCGCTCCACGTACATATACATCCTGGTTGGTACCTAAAACATTGCTGCTGCCATTTACAATAATGCCGGTCTGCGTGTTCAGTACTTCGCTGATAGATTTGCCCCTGTTGCGTTGCAATTGTTGCTGGTCAATTACAGTAACTACTTTACCGGTTAGTGATTGCTTAATGGGAAATTTTGTTGCCGTAATAACAACTTCGTTCAGGTTTTTTGCACTGTCTGTTGTTTGTGCCTGCAATTGACTGCTGAATAAAACAGCAGCCGCAATAAAAATTTTCTTTTTCATTTTTTAAAAAGATTTTTTGTTGTGACTGCTTCCTGGAAAATGTGTTTGGTGCCCTTCGTCATGCTCAGGACAACCAACCACGGCTTGAAGAGATATAAAAGCTGTTGAGCTATTACATTTCCTGCCTTTCACCCGAAAGCTTTAAATGATTGTTGATGAACCTGGCAGGTCTTCTGGCTTAACATTTACTTTACCTTCCCGCCTGCATAAGTGCAAACAGTGGTTGGAGAAAAGTGCCTTTCTTAAACCCCTCCTTGGAGGGGCTTGGGAGGCTGTCTTACAGCTACGGGGATAGCTCCCGTTTTTCACGGGATTCCCTTTTAATTCCGATTTGACATCGAAAACCAAATTCGGTGCAAATGTAAATACTTTAAAGAAGGACTTCCAAATATTTAATTACACAAAACAAATATTTAAAACAGCTTTCAGTATCTTTTCAGTATGCAAACCAAATCAGCCAAACTAAACCTGTTTTCCCTTACCATGCTTGTGATAGGCTTTGTGATTGGCATGGGTATTTTCAGGACAGCCGCAACCAGTGCTCAGGATGCTATTTCACCTGCTGTTTATTTCAGCGCCTGGGCAATTGGTGGTTTGGTGGCATTATGCGGTGCACTTACCTATGCAGAAATCGGCAGCCGATATCCTGTGACCGGCGGCTATTACAAGGTATTTGCAAAAGCCTACCACCCCAGTATTGCATTTGCCATCAATTGTATCATATTGGTAAGTAATGCAGCCAGCGTAAGCGGCGTAGCGCTTATCGGCAGTGGCTATTTATTAAAAATGTTCCCCGGCAACTGGACCGATATTGACAAAGCGCTGGTGAGTTCTGCTGCCATTATTGTTTTTTACATCATTAATTTAAAAGGATTAAGAACAAGTTCAACAGCACAGAATATTTTAATGATGATCAAGATCACGATGGTGATCGTTTTAATATCCGCATTATTTTTTCCTGATAAATATGCGGTTGATGATGCAGCAAAAGCTGTTGCTGCACCTGAACAGGGCTTCACCTGGATAGATTGGGTAAAAAGCCTGGGCATCAGTCTTATTGCAGTGTCTTTTACCTATGGTGGTTATCAGCAAACGATCAATTTGGGTAATGATGTTCACCAACCCTCAAAGAATATTCCCAGGGGTATTTTTATCGGTATCCTCGTCGTCATTGGTTTATACATGTTGGTTAATCTCAGTTATTATACTGTGGTAGGCTTTAACCAGATGAAAGGTGAAAGGGAAATTGCGTATGTGGTCATAGACAAGATCTTTGGGTCGGGTGGCGCAACTGTATTTTCTGCATTCCTGTTTTTAGGTGTGCTGGCCTATGTGAACGGATCGCTGCTCAGCAACCCAAGAGTGATGTATGCTATGGGAGATGACGGAAGTTTTCCTAAGATCTTCGCTAAACATAATGAAAGATCAAATGTTATTACTTTTTCATTAACTGTTTTTTCAGCATTGTGTATCGTCATCCTTTATTTCTCACAGGAGTTTGAAAAGATATTAACTTTTACCATCTTCCTGGACAGTTTTGGAATGGTACTGAGTTGTGCCACCATCTTCTGGTTCCGCAAAAAGACAAAGCACCTTGATGGCACGGGCATATATAAAATGAAATTTTTTCCATTAATGCCCATCATATTTATTCTGGCTTACCTTTTTGTTGCGATCAGTATAACCCTTGCCGATCCTAAGGCTGCTTTAACGGGGCTTGCTGTGTTGACTGCTTTTATCGTATTGTACTTTATATTACACCGGAAAAAAAATACTACTACTCCAACAGAAAATTAAAATAAATGGATCTTTCCTATATACTGAATGAGTTTGGCGAAGAAAGAGAAAACTATTTCAATGCTGTCTCTCCTCCCATCATGCAAACCAGCAACTTTATTTTTAACACGGTTGATGAAATGCGTAAAGCTTTTGCTGATGAGTATTCAACTTACTTATACAGCAGGGGCAAAAATCCAACAGTAGATATTTTAAGAAAGAAACTTGCTGCCCTGGATGGCGCCGAGGATTGCCTTGTGTTTAACAGTGGCGCTGCTGCTATTTTTGTTGCGGTGCTTGCCAATGTAAAGACCGGCGATCATATTGTGTCTGTGAACAAGCCTTATACCTGGGCCCAAAGAATGTTTGATGTTATCCTGCCAAGATTTGGTGTAACTACCACCTATATTGATGGAACACAAATAGAAAATTTTGAAAGGGCTATCTTGCCGAATACAAGCGTTATTTATTTGGAAAGTCCGAATAGCTGGGATTATGCCCTGCAGGACCTGAAAGCCGTTGCCGAACTGGCAAGGTCGGAAAATATTACAACCATTATTGATAATAGCTATTGTACCCCATTGTATCAACGGCCCATTGAAATGGGAATTGATATCAGTATGCAAACCGCTACCAAATACATTAGCGGCCACAGTGATACGTTGGGTGGTGTTTTAAGCGGTAGTGCGGCCATGATGGAGCGCATCTTTAACAGCGAGTTTATGACGGTGGGCAGCGGTATCTCCCCTTTTAATGCCTGGTTATTGATAAGAGGCTTAAGAACCTTACCTGCCAGGCTCGACAGAATTACCGTATCCACAAAAAAGGTCATTGATTATTTAAAAGCACATCCCAAAGTAGAAAGTCTGTTGTTCCCATTGGATGAAAGTTTCCCGCAGTATGAACTGGCTAAACAACAAATGCAGGGGGCATGCGGGTTGCTAACTTTTATTATTAAAGCGGATAATATGCTACAGATAGAAAAATTTTGTGAAGACCTGAAACATATTTTTATGGCTGTAAGTTGGGGCGGACATGAAAGCCTGATCATACCCAAATGTTCGGGCTTACAAGCGGGTGAATTTGACCCGGTCAATAAAGAACACCGAATGATCAGGTTGTATGTAGGACTGGAAGATGCAGCGTACATTATTAAAGACCTGGACCAGTCTTTTTCCCAAATGTGATGGCCCTTTTGCCGTTTGTATAATAGTAATGTTAGTATTACAGGCAGATTAATTATTTTTGTTTCATGCGTTATATATTTCTTGTCCTTACATTTTTTATCCTTACTACTGCTTATGCCCAGGAAAAATGGAGCCTGCCCAGGTGTATTGAGTATGCCATGTCTAATAATATAACCATTAAGCAAACCGACCTGCAAAGCCAGATCGCTGCATTAACCCTGAAGCAAAGTAAGCTTGACCAGGTTCCTAACCTGAATTTTAGCGGGGGGCCCAGTTATAACAGCGGCCGCAATCAGGATCCTACTTCTTTTAGCCTCATTACCCAAAGCTATGTTTCAGCCAATATGCAATTGCAAAGCAGCGGAGAGATATTTAATTTTTTTAGCAAGAAGAATACGATTGCTGCCAACGAATGGGAGTTACTGGCAGCCAAAGCCAATACTGATAAATTAAGAAATGATATTGCATTAACGGTTGCCAACCTATACCTGAATATATTATTGGGTATGGAGCAGGAAAAGATAGCCGGGGTACAATTAGAACAATCCAGGGCCCAGTTGATCAATACCCGTAAACTGGTTGATGCAGGCTCATTGCCTGAATTAAATGCCGCCGAACTGGAAGCACAGGTTGCACAGGATAGCGCAACAGTAATTACTGCTAAAGGCAGCGTGATCCAAAACAAATTATCGCTAAAAGCATTTATGGCGCTGGATGCTGCTGCTCCTTTTGAAATTGAAACACCACCTGTTGACAGAATACCGGTTGAAAAAATTGCCGACCTGCAACCGGAATATGTATTCAGCATTGCCATGACAAATATGCCGCAGCAGCGATTCAATGAATATAAGATCAAGGCAGCGCAAAAAAGCTCGGCAGCAGCTAAAGGAAATTTATATCCCACTATTTCTGCTTTTGGAAGTTTGGGAACTGGCTATAACAGCAGGGCACAGGAAGTTATTAGTGTAACGCCAAACAATTCCCCTTTTGGAAATGTTACAGTTGGTTCTACCAATTACCTGGTTTACCCGGTAACCCCCTTTAGCAATTTTGAATATGGTAAAACCAGCTTTTCTTCACAGCTTAATCAGAACTTCCGCCAGTCGATCGGATTAAGTTTAAGCGTGCCCATTTTTAATGGATACAGTGCCCGTACCAATTACGAAAGAAGTAAGATCAATATCAGGAACCAGGAACTGCAGAAAGCTGCGGATGACCAGAAATTAAAACAGGATATTTACCAGGCTTATAATGCAGCCATTATCGCTTTGGAAAAATACAATGCAGGTAAAAAGGCAGAAGAAACTGCTGAGCGTAGTTATTATTTTTCACAAAAAAGATTTGATGTTGGCATGCTGTCAACTTTTCAATTAATAACAAACCAGAATAACCTGTTTAGCGCAAAGCTTCAGAATGCTTTGAACCTGTATGATTATGTTTTTAAAATGAAAGTGCTGGAATTTTATAAGGGACAGGGACTGAAATTATAGCAGCCTCTCCCCAACCCAGCCCCCTCTATCTCCCCCGAAGGGGGAGGAAATGGAGGAGAGCGAACTGGAAGAACAAAGCGAAGATTATGTTTTGCTAAAACGAAAATGACTTGCATTATTGCTGAAGAAACATTGAAAGATGATTTGGAAGAAGCAAAGTTTGGATATGTTTAATGCACCGCCCCTTCTCTTCGGGAGAAGGGGAAGGGGGATGAGGCCCTTGAGGTTGAGTAAAGTTATATTGTACAAGAGTGATTAATTTTCACTTTTTATTAAAAAGCAAAAATTAATAAACAGCCGTTGCCAATGAAGCTGATAATAGTAACATAGCCGGGCAACATAGCCGGGCTCAAAAAAATAATAAAACAATGAATAAGTCTACAAAATGGATTTTGATAAGCCTGGGTGGGTTGGTAGTATTGATGATCATACTGTCGGCTATGGGGGTATTTGGTAAAGACGTAGGCTTAAAAGTTACTGCTGAAAAAGTGCAAAGACGCACCATCACAGAAATTGTAAATGCCAGCGGTAAGATATACCCCGAGGATGAAGTAAAAGTAAGTCCGGATATCAGCGGTGTTATCACTGAATTAAATGTTCAGGAAGGTGATACTGTAAAAGCCGGTCAATTGCTTGCACGTATCGATCCGGATGTTTATAATATTCAGCGCAGCCAGGCTGCTAGTGGTGTGGCGCAAAGCCAGGCGCAGGTAAGTAGCTCGCAGGCACAGGTGAGTAATGCACAGGCGGCACTTGATGCATTGAATGCACAAATGGAGCAGGCAGAAAGAACCTATAACAGATCCAGGAAATTATTTGATGAAAAAGTGATCAGCCGTAGTGAAATGGATGTGGCGGAATCGACTTTAAGAAGTGCCAAAGCCAATTATAATGCTGCAGTACAGGGTATCAGGAGCAGCCAGGCCAATGTGCAGGGCGCAAGGGCTAATGTGCAAACAGCACAGGCCAGTTTACAAAAAGCAAATAAGGACCTGAGCAGAACGGCTATTATTGCACCAAGAAATGGCGTTGTTTCTTTATTGAATGTGAAAAAAGGAGAGAGTGTTTCGGGCAATAGCTTTACAGTTGGAACCGAGATACTACGCATAGCCGATATGAGCAAGATCGAGATAAGGGTTGATGTTGGAGAAAATGATATTCCTAAAGTAAAATTGGGAGACAGTGCCCTCGTAGAAGTAGACGCTTACAGTGACCGTAAATTCAGGGGCATTGTTACACAAATAGCCAGCAGTAATAATGGCGCTGCAGCACAAACTGCCTTAGCAAATGCTACGGGTGATGTTACACAGTACAAGGTTTATATCAGGATATTGGAAGAGAGTTACAGGGACCTTTTAGGTAAAGGTACTTTTCCTTTCCGCCCGGGCATGAGCGCCAATGCTGATATACAGACCAAGACGCATACCAATGTTTTGAGTGTGCCCATCAATGCGGTTACTACCCGTGATAAGAGCGACAGCATCAATACAAAATCCGGCACAAAGAAAGAAGATGAATCGGGTGCAAAAACTACGGCATCACTTGTTGATGACCTGGAAGTAGTTGCGTTTATTATTGATAAAACCGGAAAAGTGCAAAAGGTAAAAGTGAAAACGAATATTCAGGACATCAACAATATAGAGATCATATCAGGATTGAAAGAAGGTGACATGGTTGTTACCGGCCCTTATGATGTGGTAAGCAAAACGCTTAAAGTGGGGAAGCAGGTAAAAGTGGTAGATAAAAAAGAATTGTTTGAAAAAAAATAGGCCTCACCCGAAGAGCTATCGCTCGTTCCTTTGCAAGGAACTCCAAAGGAGAGGGAACTCGTAGTTTGCAACTTTTAAATTTTAAGAGCCCTTGTAAGCAGTAGCAGCCAAAAAATTTGTACCAGTGAAATTAAAAATAATTTTCTTCCCCTTTTTACTGATGGGTTGTTTGCAGGTTTTTGCACAAACGGTTAAACTGCGGGTGGATGTTATTGATGAGAAAAAAGAACCGGTACAAAATGCTACCGCCATTTTATACAAACTCCCCGATACGGTACTGGTAACAAGTAAGACCGTACAGGCTGCAGTTTTATTTACCGTAAGCATAAATACTGGATATGTTTTAAAGGTGACTGCCGTGGGAATGCAGGAAAGGTTATATCCTTTTGTGATAAATCAGAAAGATACCAATCTTACAGTTGAACTTGCTTATAAGGTAAACAGCATGGGCAATGTAACGGTTGTTTCCAAAAAGCCGCTCATAAAACAGGAAGATGACAAGACGATTGTAGATACCGAAGTGCTGGCCAACAGCAGTACCAATGCTTACGAGGTGATGGAAAAAACACCAGGAGTTATAGTTGACCAGGATGGCAATGTGTATTTGGCAAGTACAAGTCCTGCTACTGTGATGATCAATGGACGGGAAATGAAACTAAGCAGTGCTGACCTGGCATCCTTATTAAAAAGCCTGCCGGCAGGCAGTGTGAGTAAGATAGAGATACTGCGCACTCCTTCTGCCAAATATGATGCATCCAACAGCGGTGGCATGATCAATATTATATTGAAAAAAGGTGTTAAGCTTGGAACGAATGGCAGTGTGAATGCTGCTTATTTCCAGGGAGTATATTCCACAAAGACATTGGGATTCAATTTAAATAAGGGATCGGGAAAGATCAACAGCTATCTCAGTTACCAGTTTACAGACAGGAATAATTTTGAAGAATTGAATTCCACCCGCGCCATAAGGACCGATTCTACCCTACTTACGCAAAGCGCTTATACAACTTATCCTACGGTGAATAATTATATTAATGCCGGCACAGATATTCAATTCACTCCAAAATTCAATGCTGGCTATGACCTCCGTATCAGCAATTCAAATGGTAAAAGCTATGCAACAAATGATATTGATATCACTAAAATACCATCAACCGTTTTAATTGGTAAAAATGTTTCGGATATCAACAATATTAATAAGACGCTTTATATTGGCAATAATTTTTCTGCCAAATATAAGATAGACACCCTCGGCAGTGAATGGACTGCACAGGTTGATTATAATTATTTCCGCTACAGGAATGACCAATCATATAAAAATCACAACTACCTGCCTGCCACGACCACAGTTTCGGGTGATGGTGCCAACAGGAATATTAAGAACATAGTTGTTCTTCAAACAGATCTCACTTTAAAATTTCCTAAAACAATTACCTTAGAATCGGGCTTTAAAGCAACCATTAGCAACAGCGAGAATAGCGCTGATTATTTTAAAGACACTGGCAACAATATCAAGTTCGTAGATGTTTTTCAAACCAATACTTTTAAATACAGGGAAAGGATCATTGCCGCCTATGTACAGGTATCAAAAACCTTTTTAGGTTTTACGATCAAGCCGGGGCTAAGGCTTGAAGTAACAGATATCAGCGGAAGACAGATCATTCCAAAAGACACTTCTTTGTTATTGAAACGTACAGATCTGTTTCCTTACCTCTTCATCAGGCACAAGCTTTTTAATATCTTTGGTTTCCCGCTGATCGGTAATGCTATTTACCGCAGGAGTATCAAGCGGCCATATTACGAAATATTGAATCCATACCCTAAATACATTGATCAATATCTTTTTGATGTGGGCAATCCTGCATTAAAACCGCAGTTCACCACCAATTACGAGATCAATGTAACTTATGATAATATTCCTGTGCTGGCGTTGGGTATCAATAACACCAGGGACATCTTCAGCAATGTAACTTACCAGGACAACGTTACCAGGATAGCCTACCGTACTTATGATAACCTTGGCAGGAATAAAGAGATATACGCAAAGATCATTGGTGGTATTCCACCCGGTGGCAGGTATTTTTTTTATGCAGGCATTCAATATAATTACAACCGCTACACAGGTTTTTATGAAGGCCTGCCTTTAAATTATAAACGGGTAAGCTGGACCTTTTTTATGTTCCAGGAGTACAAAGCAACACCTACCCTTGTTTTTAACATGCAGGGTTTTATGCGTACCAAAGGTTTACAAAATTTGTATGAGTTGAATACGTTTGGAGGATTATATGTTTCGGTAAACAAAAGTATTTTAAAGAAAAAAGCAAATATCATCCTTTCGGTAAATGATCTTTTGCGCACCAACCCGGTATCCTTTAGTTTACAGCAGGGTTCGGTAAGTGCCGAGGGAAAAAGGGCTAATGACACCCGGAGACTTGGGATAACTTTTCGATATAATTTTGGGATAAAACCCAAAGAAGAAAACAAGAAAGGTTTTGATGCGCCGGCAGATGTTAACTAAATAACCTTTCGGCAATAGCGACACTTTCAGGTTTACCCACATCAACCACTTTATCGCCGCTGTGATCGTAGCCGTAGATGCGGTGATCTGCAGCAAGGCTGAGGTAAGTATCCACCAATGAAAATTTTCCACGCTGTGGAATTAGCTCAAATATTTCGGGCTGAAATACCACTACGCAACTATAAGCCATGGGGTGCAGTTTCCCTCCCCCACGGGGGGAAGTTAGGTGGGGGCCACGTTCTTCGCCGGTATGGGTATTACGCCAGCCACAGAGCCGGTGATCTTCATCAAATAAGAAATAGCGGGAGGTTATCCTGTCTGTAATGCCAAAGGAAATAAGCGATTTTTTGCTGTTATGAAACTCCAGTAGTTTATTAATATTGAGATCAGTTAAAAAATCTGCATTCAATGTAATAAAAGCTTCTCCTCCCTGCAGCAGCTCTTTTGCTTTTAATAAACCACCACCGGTTTCTAAAAGCTGTTCTCTTTCATCGCTGATGATCACATTGCTGCCCCAGCCTTTGTTCTTTTCAACAGCTTCAATTACCTGGTCGGCAAAATGATGAACGTTTACAACCACATCATAGATCCCATATTGCTGCAGGTATTCAATATTATGTTGGAGTAATGGCCTTCCATTAACTAATGCAAGCGCTTTTGGATGATTGTCGGTCCAGGGTTTGAAACGTGTACCCATGCCAGCTGCAAAGATCATGGCTTTTCGCCCCCCCGCCCCTAAAGGGGAGCCTTGGTCCGTGATACTTTTTAACGCTGTTATTTTTTTATTGATTTCTTCCACAATTTTTTCAATATTATTTTTTACTTGCGAATTATTAAATCTTAATACTACTATACCAAGGTCCTCAATTTCCTTTTGTCTTATTGCATCGTTTATTTTTACATCTTCTTTAGTATGAATTCCTCCATCTATTTCTATAACAAGTTTTAATTGATGGCAATAAAAATCAGCTACATAAAACAATAATGGGTGTTGCCTTCTGAATTTTACACCTAACTTATTTCCCGATAAATATCGCCAAACAGTTTCTTCTTCCCAAGTACAGAATTTTCTTAATTCTTCCGCCCGCTGAAAAATCAGCTTGGAAGCTCCGTAATGCATATTAATATTATCGCCATTCATTTATCTTAAGCTGTCATTTTTATAGTCTGTAATGAATTTGAGGCAAAGCTCCCCTTTAGGGGCGGGGGGGCAATTTTTCCCTTACCCAATTTAATTGGTTCGTATGTTTTAATACAATATTCACTTTAAATTTATTGCGCAGGTGCCTGGCTAAGGCTTCGGCTGCATAAACACTTCGATGTTGCCCGCCGGTACATCCAAAGTTTATCATCAGGCTTTTAAAATCCCGTTTAATGTAATCACTTACAGAAATATCAACAACACTAAAAACACCATTCAGGAAAAGCGGCATATCGGTATGTTGTTCCAAAAAATCTTTTACCGGTTTATCGAGGCCGCTCTGAGTTTTGTATACATCAATTCTGCCGGGGTTTAAAATTCCACGCATGTCAAACACATAGCCTCCCCCATTTTCCGTAATGTCGGCAGGTATACCCTTTTTATAAGAAAAACTGTTGATGGTAACCAGCAGGGAGGTGTCGGCAGTGGCCTGTACGGGCGTGAATTCCTGTATCACTTCATCGCTGATACATATCTCCAATACCCTTTTAAATTCCGGTAATGCAATTCCAAGATTTTGATTATTTACAAACCACTGCAGGTTTTGTAACGCCAATGGAATACTGGTGAGGAAATGCGCCTTTCTTTCAAACAATCCGCGGAATCCATATGCGCCAAGCACCTGCATTAGCCGGATCAATACATAACCATTGTACTGGCTGCGGAATGTATCTTTATCGATCGATCGTTCTAATATCTTTTCAAAGGAATCCATATAATCTTCCAGCAGCCGGCTTTTCCAGTCATCATGGAGGTTTGCTTTGGCCTGCCATAGCAAAGAAGCTACGTCATATTGCGGCGCCCCCTGCATACCGCCCTGGTAATCTATAAAGTGAACGGCACACTCCTGCCCCTCACCGAGGGAGGGGTTAACCATTATGTTGCGGCTTTGAAAATCACGGAACATAAAAAAGCGGTATTCAGTATGAGCGAGGTAATTACTCAGCGCTTCAAAATCATCCATCAGCTTTTGCTTATTGTAAGGCCTGCGTAAGGCATCCAGAAAATAATATTTAAAATAAAGCAGGTCGGCCATGATGGCCTGTTTGCCAAAGATTGTATTGGTCAAACAATGATTGTAATCCAGCCCCTCATGCCCTTTTACCTGCAACAGGGCAAGCTGTGCCAGGCTTTCTTTATAGAGATCATATACCTGGTCAGTAAAGCCATGGGCTTCAAGTTCATCCAGCAGCGAGGTATCACCAAAATCTTGCTGTATATATATGTCGCCGGCATCATTGACGCAGAATATTTCCGGCACAGCTAAATTCATCTGTTTAAAATGCTTTGAAAAATAAATAAAGGTCTTGTTCTCCGGCAGGTTTGCACCATGGGTTGCAATAAAACTTTTAGCTGCTGTATGTATCCGGTAATAATGACGCTCACTACCGGCCTGGGGAAGTTTATCAATAGCTTTGATCTGCTCTACGCTGAACTGGCTGAATAATTCTTCTATTGCTTTTGTTACCGTTTGCATAATTACTGATTGCTGGTAAAAATAGAATAAAATAAAACAGCCCCCAAACCCTTAAAGGCGAGGGCTGTAATTCCAGCTTATTATTCTCCAACGATCGCCCTGCTGCGTTTCCGGAATTTTTTCGGATCGCTTCCATCCATCTGCACAATAGCAGGATAAAATTTTCCCAATACATCCACCAATGCAGTTTGATTCTTCATCACTTCATGTATATCCTTGTATGCAAATGGTGCTTCATCAAGTCCACCACCAATTAATTTTACACCGTGCGTTGCTAATTCCTTTTTCAGCGCTTCATGTGTAATATTGGCAAGCGCTTTTGTACGGCTCATTTTTCTTCCGGCTCCATGAGAAGCAGAATTGATGGAGCTAAGTTCACCTTTACCTTTTACAATAAAGCCCGGAGCCGTCATGCTGCCCGGTATGATACCCAGCACATCTTTACCAGCAGGTGTTGCGCCCTTTCGATGAACAATTACTTCTTCACCATTATACATTTCCTTCCATGCAAAATTGTGATGATTCTCAACCATCGCCAGTGGTTTTTCTCCAATTGCTTTTGCAATTTTTGCATGAATGGTATGGTGACAGGCGCTTGCATAATCTCCCGCCAGGTTCATGGCCAGCCAGTATTCAATTCCGGCTTCAGTATCCAGGTCCATCCAGGCCAGGTGTTTTGCTTCTTTTGGCAAAGGTGTTTTTTTCATGGCGATCTTTGTGTAATAATTGGCAATGTTTGCACCCAGGCCACGGCTACCGCTATGGCTTAACAAACCAACATAATTACCAACCGGTAATTTCATCGGGTTTGTTGCATCGGTAATTTCAACCCTTCCGAATTCAACGAAATGGTTGCCACTTCCGGAAGTTCCCAGTTGCTTCAATGCCTTGTGCTGCAGGTTATGCAAAAAAGTTATTTCACTGAACTCTTTCCTGTCTATTACCTCGTGTTCTTTATTATCATTGAATTCTTTACCTGCACCAAACAAAGTATTGGCCACTAATTCTCTTTGAAAACCCGCTTCTCTTTTTTTCAGCTCGTTGGGATCAATGGCAAAAATACTTAAGCACATCCTGCAGCCAATATCAACACCAACAGCATAAGGTATGATAGCATTGTTAGTTGCCAGTACGCCGCCAATAGGCAGTCCATAGCCCTGGTGTGCATCGGGCATTAAAGCACCGGCAACTGCTACGGGCAATTTTGCAGCGGTCTGCATTTGCAGCAAAGCGCCTTCTTCGATCTGATCTGCACCAAAGATAGCCCCTCCCAAACCCTCCCCGTAGGGAAGGGCTTTAAGAGCCTCTTCTAAAGTTATACCATCAGGTAATTCCTTAAGTTTAATTTCTTCACTTTGTATGCTTCTTTCCGGTATTAATTTTTCTGCTATTTTATAAAGTACCGGATCTGCCATATAGGCTTCGGGCCTTACCAAAATATCTTCCAGTGTTTTCAAAGCCTCTTCCTCACTGGTATTCTTAAAATGTGTGCACATAGTATGCATGGCCATGCTTATTACCGGTCCTTCAGGGTAACCAATAGTACGAATCTGTTTTCCTGTTAATTTCAATTTGCTCATTGTTTATTTTTTTTAACCGCTAAGGGACTAAGACACTAAGTATTTGTGTACTTCGGCCGTGTTTTAATTATTCCCGAAAAATCGGGCCATGTAAATATTTTGTTTGTCACGGGCATCAAATACGCATTAATTCATTACTACTTCCTGCCTTCTGAAACCTAAAACCTCTGTTCTTTCCACCTCGTGTTCCTTTTCATTTGGGTTAGCGATCTCTGCAAGGGTCATTGAACGGTTAATGTTGGTATTAAAACCCAAATGCCTGCTCAGGCGCCTCGCTTTTTCAATACCCAGTTTTCCAAACTCATACCTGGCAATCAATCTTCCTTTGCGCATCAGGGCACTGTCTACCATGGCCACCGGGCTGTTGAAGGTGCATATCAACTGCACATTTAAAAAATCAGCCAGCAATCCATCAGAAATGTTAAGCAGGTTAGATACCGATGCATTGTTATTTAATTTCCTGTCCATGATCACGTTCTCTGCATCTTCAATGATCAGAACACTGTTTGGATTGCTGATGAGCAGTTGAATAAAATCCGGGTTGGTGATATCTCCCGCTACGCTGGGCGAAACAAACAATACCCGCTTTTTAATTTTGCCAATCAGGTAACGCAGGTAGGTTGTTTTACCCGTACCTGGTAAGCCATGCAGGAGTACAATACCCCTGTCCTTGTTCCTGTTCAGTCTGTGGCTGATAATATCATTCACCGCTTTAAAATCATCTTCATAGAAAAGGTCAAGGTCAAGTCTGGTACGCTTTACTTCCAGCTGCTGGAATTCAAAACCATTGCGACCCCTGCTGATCAGGTTTATTTCCAAAGGTTTTCTGCGCTGCCTTTCCTTAAATACTTTAATCAGAGCTGTGCATTGGTCAATGAAATCATCCTTGTCGCCATCATGATATATTTCGCAGTAGCTGTTGTCAAATTCCAATATACAGTTGTTATGCATGATAAGAAAGGTATCGCTGAAATTGTATCGCTTCAGGCGGCTGTCATAATTTTTATACCTGTGTACCGACTTCACCAGGTCACCGAATGCAGTTAAAACGGCATGGAACGCTTTTTCGCCATCTATGTAACCGATATAGTTCACCGATGGAATTTTATTAAAGCAATACAGATAAAGCGATTTACCGGATAAGAATCCGTGATCGAACATGCCATTCGCATTGATTATTTTTTGTTCAGTTATTTTTTCCATTTTATTTGTTTTAAGTATTTCAATTTTTTTGTTCTTTACAAAGCTTCGTGCATGGCTTTAACCGCATAAAAAAACCGGTCGTTTTTGGCGACCGGTTTTTTATTATTGAAGCATACTATGCTTCAGATCGTTTAAACCACGGTCGTTTTATATCACTATTATCCTTATTTATCGCACTAACTGCACACAACGGCACAAACCAATAACCTATGGGCGAGCCTGTTGGCCTGTTGCGGATGATAAATTTTGTATGTTGTAGCATTTTCATTTTTAATTCCAAAACCAGATGCCTTTCTTAATTCAATTCCATAAAAAAACCCCAACTTTTTGTCGGGGCTTACTTGAATCAGTTTGTTTTGGTAAACTTTATGATGCAGCATAACATGCCCCGCAATTGTTGTCATCCGCCTTCAGCGAACTAAAACAATTTCCCGCTTCGATATGTTGTTGTGTGCGTAACATGTTTGTTGTTTAAAATTTATTTTTGCATTGCAAAGATGAATTTATTTTTTTGATACTGCCAAATTATTTTGAATATTTTTTTAAAAATATTTTTAGATAGTATTTCGCTACTGTTAAAAGCCTATTAGAATTTGGGTTCCTTAAGGAAGAAAATCAATTTACAACACTACCAAATTTCCTGGATGGCATTTCACTGTAAGTGTTACCCGCTAATTCTCTCCCTGATTTTTTTTTGTTCACTCCACCCCATTGTTTAAAGAAAAAAGCAACTTCCTGTTCCTGGCATTGCTGCTTAATATCCCATACCCACCATTCTTTTATTGGCCTTGCCTTCCTCCCGCTTTCTCCCCCAACTATTGCCCAGTCTATATTTGCCAGGCTCAAATTCATTAAGGGGCCTATTAAAGGTTCGCAAGAAAGGAATTTGATCTTTGCATTTGTGTTGCGCAAAAAATCTATCCTGTGTGTAACCCTTTCATCTTCCACAGAAACTCCCATCCATATATTGTTAGTCCAGGTTAGTTGCTCATGTATTTCAAATAACCGTTCAGCTCTTTTGGTAAGGACCTGGAAAATATGCTGGGGGTTATCATTCATAACAGCAAATACCTCTTTAATAAATTCAACCGGTACTTCAGGATGAAACAGATCACTCATAGAATTTACAAAAACCATTTTTGGTCTCTTCCAGGTGTAAGGAATATTCACTGCATCAATATGAGTACGTATTTTAAACCCATCTTTATATTTATCAATGCCCATTGCCATTAAACGCCGGGTCATTACTTCTGCATAACAGAATTTGCATCCTGCTGAAATTTTATCACAGCCCGTTGTTGGGTTCCAGGTCATTTCGGTCCATTCTATAGAAGATTGCGCCATTTTAAAAAATTATTTTGAATTCAACATTTCTTTTTTCCTTAAAAACTTTTATATAGTTTACTAATGGTGAAGGGCCATCCAAACTAATCTGCTTATTTTTCTTCATTTCCTTTAAACATTCTGATGCATGTTTTCCAATGTGCCCTTCATGATAAACGAAATTTAATGCTTCTGAATTATTTTTAATTTCTTTTGATAATACTTTTTCTTTTAAGGCTTCTTTAAATTTTTCAATTTTCGACAATTTCTTTACATAAAAAAAAGACAATTGACTTTGTTTAGCATCCCCTTCAATATCAAAATTGGCCGAACCATTTATTGGGCTCCTATTCCAGGCTATATTCAAAAACTTGTCAACGGCTAAAGGGTGTTTAGCCCCAAATGCAATTCCAAAAATATTTGCTCCTTTTTTTATTGAATAGGGATAAAGTTTTAAGCTTGAGCCAACTGGTATTCTTTTTCTAATTTATTCAATTACATTTTGATGGATAAATTTATATGGATTATTTTTTAAATCATCAATGTCCAATTCTATATATTTTTTAAATTCTTCAGTTTTCCCTAACCTTTTGAAATATGAAGAAGAAACAAAGTATAAAAAATCAGTTTGTTTTGTTTTTTCTAATTCAAGTAAATATTTGTCGGATAAGAATTTTATTCCATTTTGGTCAAGGTAAACCAATGAAGGAAATTGCTTAATTACTGAAATCAATTCTGGGAACAATACTTCGAAATCCTTATTGCTATAGTTAATTTCAATAGCGCTTGCGACATTCTTATTTTTTTTAAGGAATTCAGAACAGGCAATTTTTAAAAGTTCAAACTTTTGTTGACCGATTTTTTTAGGCTCAAATTCATTTACATAAACCTTTATCCTGACCTAATTTTGATATATGTGACCAATATGTTCTTTGATTTTTTCAAGTATTCGTATTGAGCTTCCAGGAACTCCATCTATATCATATCCATTACCTGCAAAAAAATCAAAAATGCATATTGTTGGAATTTTCTGCATTACAAATGTCGGTATCCATGCTTGGGCATAATCTTCAAATATTGCGAGTTTGGCTATTGTACCTTCATCAAAAGGTTCTTCATGTAAATCTTTATATGCCATAGTAAAGCGATTAATACTACACCAAATTAGTGATTCCTTTCAAAATAACCTCCCCTGTTGCCCCGGCCTCCTGAACAGTTTTGTATCCAAACTCCACTCCTCTGCATTCATGTTATACAGCTTGCCATATTTTTTATATTGCTGCGCCACCATATCTGCTATACTTCCTTCACCACGCATGCGCACACCCCAGCGGGTATCATTCACCTTACCATCGTGGCTTTGCTCTATCAAATGCCAAACCTTATCGGCATGGTTTGGAAAGTTTTTATACAGCCAGTCGTGGAATAAAAATTTGATAGCGCCGTTGAGCCGGATGAAAGTGTATGCTGTAAAAGTAGCGCCGTTCTCTGCCGCAGCTTTCATGATGCGCTGCATCTCGTGTTCATTCAGCCCCGGTATCATGGGGCCCATCATAATGCCCATGCGTACGCCTGCACTGCTTAGTTCATTGATCACTTTTAATTTTTGCCTGGCCGTAGTAGTCCGGGGTTCCATGCTTCGTCGCAGGTCTTCATTAAAAGAAGTGATGGAAACCATGGCAGAAACAATTCCTTTCTTTGCCATTTCGCTCAATATGTCTTTGTCCTTCAATATCCAGGAATTTTTGGTTAGTATGCCCACGGGCTGGTTAAATTCATTACACACTTCCAGCAATTGCCTCGTTAACCGGTATTGCTGTTCAGCAGGTTGGTAACAATCCGTATTTCCGCTGAGCATAATCGGTGTGCCATCCCATTTAGGATGCATCAGAAATTTACGCAGCAGTTGCGGTGCATTTTTTTTGACCAATATCTTTTGCTCAAAATCCAGCCCTGCGCTGTAACCCCAGTATTCATGCACATTACGGGCATAACAATAAATGCAACCATGCTCGCAGCCGGCATAGGGGTTCATGCTGTATGCCATGCCCACATCCTTACTTTCTACCTTATTCACGATGGTTTTTGATTGCATCTCCAGGTACTGTGTGGGCAGGTTGGTTGCTTCCCAATCATCTATACCTTCGCTATGTTCCTGGGTGGATTCATTTTTCAGGAACCGGTTCTTTGTATTGAACTGTGCGCCCCTTCCCGCTAAATACTGAACAGTTTCTTCTTGTGCTGCGGCGGATACTTTGTGATGATCCTGTTGTAACCCCTGTCCCCTAAAGGAGGACTTAGATTCATTGTCCATGATTTTTGCTTATTTGTTTTTAATGTTTGCTATCAATTACTTTTCTTGTTATATACTCTTTGCGGCAACATTAAATTACTGTGCCGTAGTTTCCCTTTAGGGGTTCCCTGGTAAGGGAACGAACGAAGTTCAGGTGCCAAATAATTCTCCTTGCTTTGTTGCCACGGGTAAATTCTCAAATTCAAAACGCCGGACTATTTCATACTTAAATGCTCCTACAGGCCGCTTTAATAACAACATGTCGGTTGCAATGAACCTACCGGTAAAATGCCTATGGCTATATTCCAGCCAGCCTTTTTCATATTGCCACGGCAATAGTTTTCTTGCAATAGCTAAATGTGGCTCCAGGATAAAATGCGGCTTATTATCATCATTCAGCTTCATGAGCTTTTGGGTTTCGGTACGAACTTTTTTTACCAGGCCCTGTATTGGAATCTTGCTGGTGATATTGATGTAAATGGTATGGCTGGGAAAACTGCCGTAATCTTTCAGTTCGATCTTTATAGGATGAGATCCCATGGCTATGGCCTTTAAATGATTAATAGTTCGTTCTTCCAGCCTTTCATATTGCATATAATTCACCAGTGCTATATGCGGTTTGCCCCACCTGCCAGTTTCTGCCTTGTATTTTTCACCAAACTCTTTTTTCACATCCATGATCTTGTTGCGGAGTTCTTCATGTGGCGACAGTACAAGGAGGTACTCGCAAATACGGTAGCCGGGCAACAAAGGCCCAAGTATCTTTTTCATGTTTAAAAATATTTATCGTTACTAAATTTGTTAGCTAATTATTTTAGCATAAATTTACTAAATATTTTGGTAATTAAAATTAATTTTATGGAAGTGGAAAAGTTTTTAGGCAGCAGTTACAGCGGCAGTAAGCAGTTTACCCAGCATAATGTAAACACTGCAAATGCGACCGGTTTTGGTGCGGCGGCAGATGATTATATGGAGCGTGGCATTGATCTGAATGAACAACTGATCCGCAATAAACCGGCTACATTCTTTATGAAAGTGAGTGGCAACAGTATGGTCAACGCCGGTATTTTTAGTGGCGATATCGCCATTGTAGATAGAAGCCTTAAACCACAGAACGGTAAAATTGTAATTGCTGCCATTGATGGCGAAATGCTGATACGACGGTATGAAAAAACACTTAACAGTTTACGGCTGATACCGGAAACGGCCCATCTTTCGCCGATCGAAGTGAGCGAGTTTAGTGATTGTAAGATCTGGGGGGTGGTGGTTTATATTATACGGAATGTTTGAAGGGATAGTCCCCTTAGAACCCCGTCAGCGGTTGCAAACCCTGACGGCGGTTAGAACTAATTTAAAAATATAAATAGTATACAATGGATATACAACCACTTATAGAAGGAGAATATTTTCATATCTACAACAGAGGTGTAAATGGTGAAGCTGTTTTTAAAGAACACCGGAATTATCACTACTTTTTGCAGCAATACACGATGTACTGTTCCGATGTACTGGAAACCTTTGCGTATGCCCTATTGAAAAATCATTTCCATTTATTGGTATACGTAAAAGAAAATGTACAGGTAGCCAGGCGTAACGGCCATGGAACAGTTCAATTAAATGCATCTAAACAGCTTTCTCATTTTTTCAATTCATATGCACAATCTATTAATAAGGTTAGTAACCGCACAGGGCCTTTATTTGAATCCCCCTTCGAAAGAAAGTTGATCGATGATGACAGTTATCTTACATCTATGATCTATTACTGTAATCATAATGCGTGGTTACATGAGTTTGTTAAGGATTTTAAAGACTGGGAGTTTTCTTCTTATCATACTATTTTAGAAAACAATAATAGTTTTTTAGCATCGCAAAAAGTATTGGATTGGTTTGGAGGAACTGAAGCATTTAAAAAAGCACATGAAGGGGAATATAGAACACATACTATTGACCGGTTTATTATAGAATAAAAAAACTTCTGTAAAAACCGCCGTCAGGGTTTGCAACCGCTGACGGGGTGACACCACAAACTTAAAAACATTGCATGAAAGCTATTATAGATTGTAACAGTTTTTACTGCAGTTGCGAAAGATTATTCCTTCCGCATTTGGATAAAGCACCGGTTGTTGTGTTAAGCAACAATGATGGTTGTATCATATCCCGAAGTGATGAAGCAAAAACACTGGGAGTAGAAATGGCAGGACCCTATTTTAAAGCAAAACCCTTAATAGAAAAATACGGGGTAGCCACATTTTCCAGCAATTATAATTTGTATGGAGACCTGAGCTGGCGGGTAATGGAAACTTTGCGGATAATGCTTGGAAAAGAAAATGTAGAAGTCTATTCAGTAGATGAAGCTTTTTTGAGTTTAGATGATTTTGCTGCTAAAGACCTGCAACAGGTGGCAATGAATATCAGGGAAACTGTGGAACTGTGGACAGGGATAAAAGTATCTGTGGGCGTGGCCCCCACCAAGGTCTTATCTAAAGTGGCAAATCACCTCGCCAAAAAAAATAAAGAAGCAACAAATTGTGTAGTAGTGTTGGATACAAAAGAAAAGATAAACACTGCATTACAAAATACACCTGTTGGCGAAGTATGGGGCGTGGGCAGGCAATATGCACAAAAGCTTATGGAGATCAATGCTGTATTCACTGCTTTTGATCTTACCAAAAAAACGGAAGAGTGGGCAAGTAAAAACCTGGGAGGAGTAGTTGGCACAAGGCTTATAAAAGAACTCAAGGGAGAGATTGCCAATAGTATGAAAGATGAGCTGGTAGTAAAAAAAATGATCGCTACCACCAGGATGTTTGGCAGCCCTGTAAATAATATTGGCGACATAAAAGAAGCGATAGCAACCTATACCTCCAGGGCTGCTGAAAAACTGAGGAGACAACAGAGTGCTGCAAGCATTATCAGCGTGTTTGTTGTACCCAAAGAACAAAGTCATAATACCTATTTCCGGCATGGGCCAACTGTAAGCAGTTATGTAACCTTACCTATTGCCACATCTGCCACCAATGAATTAATAAAGCCGGCAGTTAAGCTGGTGGATAAATTGTACGAACAGGGAAGGATCTATAAAAAGGCCGGCGTAATGCTGAGCGGGCTAGTACCCGATGTTACCATACAGGGAAATCTTTTTGTTTCGGAAAATACAAACAGCAACCGTTTATTAATGAGTATGGTTGATAATGTAAACTTTGCCATGAGAGATGATATGATAAAGTTTGCCACATCGGGAACCAAAAGAAACTGGAAAATGCGCATGGAAATGAGAAGTCCCAGGTATACAACCCGGTGGGAAGAATTATTTGAAGTTAAGTGAAGAGGTCTTTTTGATCAGCAATAAATTTTAGGCTTTATCAGGTCTAAACCCAGTTTAAGCAATGGCATCTGTGCAACCATTTTCCACAACTATTTATTTGCATGAGCCAGAACGGAAATATTTTCCCCAGCACATTGTTATTCAGAAAATATGCATTAATAATTTAATACATTAAAGCTATTATGCTAGCCCTTTTGGGATGTGAATATCTAAAAAATGACAGCGAAGAGAATGGCATGGTTTTATGAATTATATATGAAAAGCGAAGAAAATGAGAAAGCAACTTAAAGACTTTACCATGGATCAGTTTAAAGGTGATCGCAAGACCGCCACCAAAAAAAACCCACGTTTTATATACACCGAGGAAGATCTGGGTGAAGGTATCCTGGATGTAGGGGTTACTACAAATTATTTAAGAAGGCGGCGTGACCAGCTTGAGTCAAGCTCCTGGTACCCCATGCTAAAAACACAATGGGGATAATATTAACTCCCGTTCTTTACACCAATTTTACTACTTCCTGAAGCAGTAAAACGATTAATTTTGCGGCAACGTAAAATTATGATCAAAGCAAAGAACGGCAAATGTGCTGTAATAGGCTCAGGTATATCAGGATTGGGCGCCGCAATACGCATGCAGAACAAAGGTTACCAGGTAACGGTTTTTGAAGCCAATTCATTCCCCGGCGGCAAATGCTCTACAGAATCTAAAGATGGATACCGGTTTGATATGGGCCCTTCCGTTTTTACCATGCCCCAGTATGTAGATGAATTGTTTCTCCTTTCTAAAAAAAATCCCAGGGATTATTTTAATTATACGCACCTCGACCCGGTGTACAGGTATTTTTTTGAGGATGGAAGCTTGCTGGATGCCTGGCATGGCAAAGAAAAATTTGCAGAACAGTTAGCAGCCAAAACCAAAGATAAAAAAGAAGACATTATCAGGTACCTCGATAAAACAGCCGTGATCTATAACTTAACGGACGAGGTCTTCCTAAAAAATTCATTACACCGCATTAAAAATTTCTTCACCTGGCCTGTGCTGAGAGGTGTACTGAACTTTGGAAAGATTGGCGCATTTGATACCATGAATGGAGCAAACCAAAAAGCGTTCAGGGATCCACGCCTTGTAAAGATCTTTAACCGCTACGCAACCTATAATGGCTCAAGCCCGTACCTGTCGCCGGCCACTTTAAATGTAATTGCCCATGTGGAAATTGTAAAAGGCGCTTTTTATCCCGAAGGCGGTATGTTCAGTATTACGGCATCCCTGGTTAAACTGGCAAATGATATAGGTGTGCAGTTCCATTTTGCTACCCCGGTCAAAGAAATACTAATAGAAAATAAAAAAGCCGTTGGGTTAAGAACTGATAACGGCACGGAGCATTTTGATCTTATCATCAGCAATATGGATGTTTATAACAGCTACAAAAAACTCATGCCAAATGTAAAACGCCCGGCAAAAACACTTGACCAGGCGAAATCAAGCTCAGGCATTATTTTTTACTGGGGCATAAAAAAAGAATTCAAAGAGCTTGGGCTCCATAATATTCTCTTCAGCGAAAATTACAAAGAAGAATTTGATACTATATTTTCCAAAAGATCCATCTACCACGATCCCACCATATATTTAAATATTACCAGCAAACATACCCCAACCGATGCACCTCCGGGCTGTGAAAACTGGTTCTCCTTTATCAATGTCCCCAACAATTCCGGCCAGGATTGGAATGCATTCATTGCCCAGGCAAGGGAGCATATGATCAGTAAAATAAACCGGGTTTTAAAAACAGATATAAGGCCGCTTATTGAAACTGAAATGCTGTTTGATCCACGGGTGATTGAAAGTCGTACCTCTAGCGCCTTTGGTGCTATTTATGGCAACAGCTCCAATAATAAGTTTGCTGCTTTTTTAAGACATGCAAATTTTTCAAAAGATATAAAGAATCTGTACTTCTGCGGGGGTAGTGTTCACCCCGGGCCAAGTATCCCGCTTTGTCTTTTATCGGCTAAGATCACCACAGATTTAATTAAATAAAATATTGAACGGGGCCGCTTATTTAGTTTAATTTTGCCCGATTATTTTTAATATACTAACTGTTGATATAACCAGCCTGAAAGCATATTCCATAGCGTTTTCAGTTCTTAAAAACAATGAGTGATCCGGCCATTATAGAAATTAAAAACCTGACCAAAACATTTAAAAATGTCACGGAACCGGCAGTAAATGGTATCTCTTTTTCTATAAACCGAAACGAGGTATTTGGATTACTTGGTCCCAACGGCGCCGGTAAGACAACTACCATTTCCATTCTTTGCGGGCTTTTTCCCCCAACAAGCGGTAAGGTTTTGATAGACGGGAAGGACCTGCATACCGAGCTCCCTTTAATAAAGAACATCATCGGCATTGTACCACAGGATATTGCTCTGTACCCAACCCTTACCGCAAGGGAGAATTTAGCTTTTTATGGAAGCATGTATGGCCTGCATGGTAAAGACCTTACAAATAAAATTGATAACTGGCTGGAAAAACTGGGATTAACAGATGCTTCCAAAAAACAGGTATCTGCTTTTTCCGGCGGTATGAAAAGAAGGGTAAATTTAATTGCCGGGGTTTTGCATGAGCCTAAGATATTGTTCCTGGATGAGCCTACAGTGGGCGTGGATGTACAAAGCCGTAATGTGATCATTCAGCATTTAAAGGAAGTGAATGCATCGGGCACAACGATCATCTACACTTCGCACCATATGGAAGAAGCAGAGCATTTTTGTACACGGGTGTCTATCATTGACCATGGTAAAATATTGATAGAAGGCACTCCGGCAGAATTGATCCGCAATAATGCAGGCTCAACCAATCTTGAAAATGTATTTTTGAATTTAACCCATCGCAAATTAAGAGACTGATGTTGATCAAATTATTGGCTACGGTTAAAAAAGAGACCTTACTGTTATTGCGGGATAAGGTGGGGCTTTCCATTTTATTCCTGATGCCGATGGTTTTGATCTTTGTTATGACCCTAATACAGGATTCGGCGTTTAAGACCATGAACGAAAAAGGTATCCCAATTGTTTTTGTTGACAACGACCGGGATTCTTTAGGCATATTGATCGAAGAGGGCCTGCGTAACAATGACCTATGTGATTTTAATGAGATCATAGATGGAAAGCCTGCCACTAGGGAGTCGGCGCTAAAAGCCGTAGGCGAAGGGAAATTCCTGATCGGCATCATCATACCAAAAGGTGCCACAGATGCCATCAAAAAAAATGTAAGCCAACTCGTAAGTGAAACATTGAATGGTGAAGCCGCAGTCTCTGAAAAACTTAAAGCCATGCAGGATTCTGTTGAAATAACGATCATGATCGACCCTGTTGCCAAAAAATCATTTTTAATATCTGTTACCAGCAACCTGCGTGAATTCATTTCGGAGATCAAATCCAGGATCATGTTCCAATCTTTTTCTGAGCAGATAGCGGAAGTGATACCGGATAAATCAAATACACCAAAAAATACTTATCAAAGATCGCAGATCATAAGATACAAAGAGGTTTATGCCTCTAAATATGAACACAAGATCGTACCCAATGCGGTACAACATAATGTACCCGCATGGACCATCTTCGCCATGTTCTTTATTGCCATACCGCTCTCGGGCAGCATCATTAAAGAAAAGAACGAAGGAAGTGTGTTTCGCCTGCATACCATGCCCACACCATACCTGTTGCTGGTGAACGGGAAGATCATTGTGTATGTAATGGTATGCCTTATACAATTTATGTTAATGCTTTCTGTAGGACAGGTCTTTTTACCAATCCTGGGTTTACCTGCGCTTGTTTTAGGGAACAGCCTGCCGGGTATTTTTATTTTAACGTTGGCAACTGCATTTGCTGCTACCGGCTATGGCGTACTGGTGGGTACTTTGGCAGCAACAGAACACCAGGCTGCCATTATGGGTTCTTTATCCATACTTTTATTATCTGCATTAGGGGGTATATGGGTACCCAGTTATGTAATGCCCGAAGTGATGCGTAATATCAGCTCCTTTTCACCATTGAACTGGTCGCTGGAAGGTTTTTATAAATTATTTTTAAGAGGAGGGACGGTTACGGATATATTACCGGATGCTTTTAAACTGATAGGCTTCTTTTTAGTAACCATGGCCATCTCCTATATCTATAACCGTAAAAAAAGAACACTGTAAATATGAACGCTGCTGTTATTATTCAGGAAATAAAAAAATACATAGAAAAAAATATTCTAGCCGAAGCTATAGAGATTGGAGACACAACAGATCTCAAAAAAGCGGGCATCGATTCTTTTTCAACCGTAGAGATCATTCTTTTTATTGAGCGCAAATTTGGCGTTTCCATCCCCGACGAAAAACTGATACCGGATAATTTTAAAACCCTGCAGGCACTGGCTGCCACTGTACTGGAACTAATGCCAGATGCATCTTAAAGCTTAAAGCGAATGACCCTTTTTAACAGCTCACCCTTTCCGGAAAAAGTTATCTTAAGTGGTGCAGACTGTTTTCACCTGGTTCTGGATAAGCATGCAAAGAAACACGGAGCCGGTGGTAATGTGATGCGTAAGGTTTTTTATTTCGACAGCTCACTATCCTTCCAGAAAATAGATTCGATCTTAAAAAGTTCACCGGTAGTACACTGGCTTTGCAATATTAAGTTAGTGCATGGAACTCTATTTCAATTACCGTATTGGAAATATACAGGCCTTCAAAATGAAATCATTGTACTGGAGCATCATGCAACCGTTGAAAAAGAGATCCCGAATGCGATCATGTCAAGAGATATTACTATGGAGTCTGACAGGTTCATTGAAGCAGATCTTATACATTACGCTTCCGGCGGCACTGCTTTTGTTTTATCCTGGAATCATATATTGCTTGATGCGAAAGGTATAACGCTTTTATTTGAACACCTGGAACAGCTTAACGGAAATAATTCCTGGAATGCCGGTACTTTTTTTCCTGGCAAAGAAAAGAAAACAGGCTTGTTTACTTATATATCCAATATGTACAAGGTAAAAAAATTTGTACAATCATCTTCACGGCCTCCGGTTAGTTCTGTTGCAAACGGTAAGGTATCAAGGGCTAACAGCAACCTGGCTGTAAAAATAATTTCTTTTACAAATGAAGAAACCAAAATAATTTCAGCAAATGCATTCAAGACAGGTTCACGCTTTGGTCCAACCCTTTATTTTATTGCCTGCTGTTCGCATGTGATTCATACCATTAACAAAGCAAGAAATAAAGCCGGCGATATCTGGCTGCCTGTTCCGTATGATGGAAGATTAAGAGGTGCATCAGGACCGCTGATCTCCAATTGTGTTTCCTTTTTATTTTACCGGCTTCAACAGGATGAATTGATTTCGATACCCGGAACCGTAAAGACTTTAAATGAACAGATGAAAGCGCAGATAAAGGATGGTATGCCCCAGCGGTATACCATGTTCTTAAATATGATGCGGTATGTTCCCTTATGGTTGTATTATTTTTTGATCAGCAGAACCGGCAAAGGTGTTTTTGCAAGTTTTCTATATACTTCCACAGGTGATAATTTTAATGAGTTGCGTTCCCTGTTCGGAGAACCGGTAAAGAATATAATTATGATACCAGCATTAACATTTCCACCCGGCCTCACTTTTGTTTTTTTAAAACATGATGAGGCCCTTAACATAAATATTGCTTATTCCCCCGATATCATAAGTAATAATGAGTTAATTTTAATTGAAGAAAGACTGCGGGAATTATTACTGACTGCTTATTAATGGATACAATTCAAAAAACGGATATAGTTATTTTGGGCGGTGGCTCTGCCGGCGTTGCTGCTGCTGTAGCTGCAGCCCGTAAAGGTTTACAGGTTATTCTCGTTGAGCGAAATGCATACCTGGGAGGCAAGGCAACTGCTGCTGAAGTGGGTACGATTTGCGGTTTATATAAATTCACCAGGGATGAAGAGGCAGCATATATCGTAGCTGGTTTTGTAAAAGAATTTGCAGAGATATTACAGGAAAGATCAAACACAAAACCACTGCACAATACAGATGGGCTTCATTACTTACCTTATAATATCGAAGCATTTAAATTTATTTCTGAGAATTTTTTAACTCAACATAAGGTTACTGTACTCTTCAGTGCTGTATTGAAAACAGTGCATGTTGAAGGTGGTAAAATTGTTTCGGTATCGGTAATAGCAGCGGGTAACCCGGTTACCATTCAATTAAGCGCCATCATTGATTGCTCCGGCGACAGTATCATCAGCAAAGCTGCAGGCCTTCCGGTAATTAAAAGCGAATATTACCAGGCAGCGGCACAGGTGTTCACGCTACAAAATGTAGAGGAAGACAATGAAGCGAGGCTGGGTATGATATTGATGAAAGCATTAAGGTCAGCTATTAATAATGAACTGCTTGCTGATTTTTATGATCGTGTTTATATCATACATGGATCGCTGCAAAATAAATGTGTGAGCTTAAAAATAGGAATACCATTACCTGTTACAAATGACCCCGGCAATTTGCAGGAATTAAAAACTGTTGCCGAAAGTTTTGCTGAAAACCTGACGGCATTCTTAATTGCCCATGTTGCAGCATTTAAAAATGCATCCATCCAACATATCGCTCCCGAGGTTGGTACAAGGATTGGCCAGCGCAGCATGGGCAAATATATATTGAGCGAAGAAGATGTGCTGCAATGCAAAAAATTTGATGATGCCATTGCAAACGCTGCATGGCCTATTGAAGAATGGGGACAGCAACGGCGTGTGCAAATGCGTTATTTCAACCTCAATGACCATTACCAGGTACCGGCGGGTTGCCTCCAGTCCAACAGCATTGATAATTTATTTTTTGGTGGAAGGAATATTTCGGCAACTGATGGCGCCATTGCAAGTGCAAGGGTAATGGGCATATGCCTGCAAACAGGTTATGCTGCAGGTTGTATGGCGGCTGCAGAAGCCCGGCATCTTTCCATAAACGATGCTGTTAAAGCGCTTCAAAACGGGCAATTGTAAGTATTTTTACGAGATGGATAACTTGCCTGTTTACAATATGCTGAAAGAAGCTGCAGATAGCTGGCCCGGCAATCCTGCTGTGTATGATGAGCACGGGAAAATGAGTTTCCGGCAATTATATGATGAAGCTGAAACTTTACGTTTACAACTAATATCACTGGGAATAAAACAGGGAATGGGCATTGGCGTTATGGCAGCCAATGGAAGGAATTTTATCATTGGCATTTTTGCCGCTGTTGGCACCGGGGCTGCGGTAATGCCCATGTCGCCACAATTAAAACAGGCCGAGATCGATGATATTTTAGAAGAGACAAAGCTCCATGCCATCATTGATGACTGCTCTTCCATACAACCGCTACCGCATATTGAAACGATAGTTTCGCTCAATAAAGGATCATTCCGTTTTGCATTTACTAGTGTGCCACAATCTACTGCCTTTGCAACATTTGTACAGCAGCCCGCATTTATGAGATTCACATCGGGCACCACCGGGAAGTCGAAGGGTGTACTGGTTTCACACCAATCAGTATTAGACAGGATAATTGCTGCAAACAACGGTCTTGAACTTGGGCCTGGCGATACCGTTATCTGGGTACTGCCCATGGCATATCACTTTATGGTATCTATTATATTGTATGTAAAATTTGGTGCTGCCATTGCTGTTGCTAAAGATTTTCTGGCAAAGCATATCATGGAGATCACAAACCGGCACAAAGGCACTTTATTATATGCATCTCCTTTGCAGGTGAGGCTGCTGGCCAATGATGCAGGAACCGAACAGATGCCTTCATTAAAAAAAGTGATATCCACTTCAGCAGCTATAGGGCTGGATGTGTGTAATGCTTTTAAAAAAAGATTCGCAATTGATGTAAGCCAGGCCTATGGCATTATCGAGATCGGTATACCTATTTTAAATTATGTAAAATCCGCCGAACATCCCGAAGCGGTTGGCTATGCACTGCCGGGCTATACAGTTGATATTTTAGATGAGAATAATGAACCCCTGCCTCCAGGTGCAACAGGTACACTTGGTATTAAAGGCCCGGGCATGTTTGATGCATACCTCTCACCCCCAACCCTGCAAAAAGATATTTTACAGAACGGCTATTTTATAACGGCTGACCACGCTTCCAAAACTGCGGATGGTTTAATTAAGATCGAGGGGCGTTCCGTATCTGTTATCAATATATCAGGTTTAAAGGTTTTTCCCGAAGAAGTAGAAGCGGTGCTGGAATTGATGCCGGAGATAAAACAGGCACGTATCAGTAGTAGCCCTCATCCTTTACTGGGACAGATCATTGAAGGAGAAATTGTTTTGCAGGAAGGCGCAATAATTGATATTGAAGATGTTTTAACCTGGTGCAAAAAAAGGCTTTCGGCTTTTAAAGCTCCGCAGCGCCTAAAGATCGTTGATTCATTGCCTATGACAGGAAGCGGGAAACTGCAAAGGCACTAAAAAGTTAATTGGTTAATTGGTTAATTGGTTAATTAGTTGGTTCGTTATACTGCTACATAACATTGAAGACCGGGCTCCTTCAATACTTCTTAATTCTTAATTCTTAATTTCTCATAGATAACAATATTCATCAGCACCAGCAGCATGCCATAAAATATATCTTCAAACGGTATGGTATAAATTCTGAGACCTAAATTTTCTGCATCGTTATACAATACAACCGGAATCGCTGTAAGAAATCCATTTACGATTAAGAAAGGAATTAAGCAGATGGCATAGGAAACAAGGAATGAAATTGCATCAAAGCTTTTGAAATAATTCCTGAACTTATATAGCATTGCAATAAAAAATCCGGTAAATACAAAAGTCCAGCCGGTATACTGTTTTTTAATAAAGATCAACCCCGTTAACAGTAAGGCCATGGCAAGGATCTGCAAAACAAGGTCAGCTTTAGGTTTATTAGACAGTTGGGGGAAATAACTTCTTACGCAGGCATAAATGAATACGCAGCAATAAGGAACAATAAAAAAGAAAAGCACTTCTTCAAGCGGCAGGTTATACAATTTGATGCCCGTGATATATGCTTCATTAAAGCTCCATACCCCAATTGAAGTAAAATACATATCCCATGCGATATACAATATTGCAGGAATGATCATGGCCGGGAAAAGATATTTCCAGTTTGTATAAAATGCTACCTTCTTATCAAAACTCAATGCCAATGGCCCTGCCAGTGCGGCGGCGAGTATAAGAAAGTATGTATAGTGAGGATTCAATATTTAGTATTGGTAAAAAAGTTGTCAGCCTGAGCTTGTCGAAGGCGGGTGGAAGAAAAAAGATCACTCTTATTATACCGCCTTCGACAAGCTCAGGCTGACATTAAAATTATTAAAGCAGTTTATGCAGAAACAGTTTCTTTTACATCCACCTGTTTTGTATTTCGTCTTTTATCGGTCCTTACTTTTTCCCAGTATTTTTTATGCACCCAAAGCATACCGAAACTTTCGCCCTCATGCTTGTCTAAATGTTTGTGATGCATTTTATGGGCCCATCGCAAAGCACGCACATAAGTATTGTTACTACGGCTAAACCATTTAAAGCGTTGATGAATAATAACTTCGTGAACAATAAAATAAGACATGCCGTATAGGGTAAAGCCAGCGCCTATGGAAATCATCCAATACTGCTGGTAAATTACACCAAACATGATCAGCAGCCAGCTAGGTATGGCAAAGATGAGGAAGAAAGCATCGTTCTTTTCAAAAAAACCCGGCTCCTTTTGATGATGGTCTTTATGCAAGTACCAGCCCACGCCATGCATAACATAGCGGTGCAGCCACCAGGTAAAACCTTCCATGAGGATGAAAGTTGTGAGTGTAATGCCTATATATACTAACCAGTTCATCAAAAAGATCATACATTTTATTTCAAAAATGTTCTTAATAATAAAAAGAACATCAGTTGTACCAGTAACAAATTTACAGCGAATTTGTTTTGTTTATTGAATTTTGCAAAATGAAAGATTGTTAATAATAACAAACTCACCCCGAACCAGCTTATATAATTAAATATGGGTATGGAGCCGTTGCCACTCCATTGCCAATAGCCCAGTTTCACAGCTACAGGCTCTATCAGCCAATCAAAGAAAACAGCCAGGGTAGCGCCATCCACAATTACCGAAAGCGCTTTTAATGCAGCCGGATCTTTACCGGTATCCGTGGCAACCCGGTTAATGGCTTTAATTAATAATGTATGAATGCTTATACCGCAACAATAAATAATGATGACCCAGTTAATCCCAATTATCAAAGGCACATTTCCGATCCGGGGGCCCAATACATATCCATAGGTATAATCTCCAAACAACAAGGCGGTGTTTACACCTATGATCTCTACCAGCACGCCAATAACAAAACAGGCCAAAACAAAAATGAAGAAAGCTTTGTTTTTTGGCGTCTGCGTCCACAGCAATAATGCAAATGACAGTAATAAGTTAAATGGGGTTGCAGCCAGAAAAAAATCTTTATCAAAAAAAAGTAATCCTACCAGGCCAATGGTATGAAATAAAATTGCAATAGCAGTTGCTATATCAAATTTGGAGAACCTGTTTAGCACAACATCAATATTTTTGCTGAGTAGATCAACCGGACGTTTTTTCAAGATACGCTTCCATCTTTGAAAATGCAATTTTAAACCACTCCGTATATTTTTGGGGGTGAGACTGGATAGAGTTCTTTATTTCAGCAACAGTTTTAAAGCAATAATCACTTACTTCTTCCCCATTAGGTTTTATTATACCAACATAGTTTCCAATAAAAACATGATCAAATTCATGCTCGGTAAGCCCATTATCGAAGGGGGCTTTGTACACAAAATCAAAAGCTTTTTTAAGCTGTGTGCTAAAACCCATTTCTTCCTGCAAACGTAACTCGGCGGCAGCTAAAGTATCTTCACCCGGTTTGGGGTGGCTGCAGCAGGCATTGGTCCACAAGCCTGGGCTATGGTACTTTTTTGCTGCTCTTTGATGCAACAGCATTTCTCCTTTACCATTAAAAATAAAAACGCTGAAAGCCCTGTGTAGCAGGGCTTTTTGATGAACTTCCATTTTTTCCATGGTCCCTATCGGCACATCATGCTCATCTACCAAAATAACATCCATACATGTAGCGGTTAATATAAATTGAACTGGCTTCTTAAACCGGCCTTTGCAACAATATAGGCTTTACCATAATTCGGGATCCGGATACGCTGATCCATGATATTTGCAGGTGCAGTACGCTTTATTTTTTTGAATAAGGATAAGTAATATTTATAAGCAACATATACACCAAACCTTGCTTTACTTGGCAGGTTCAGTATCCCTTCATAGGCATTTACAAAATCCATGGCAATATCATCTTCTATCTGCTTTTTCATGTAAGGGGTGAAGTTTGTAAAATCTACTTCCGGGAAATAAGACCTGTTGAGCTGCTCGTAATCTGCTTTTACATCACGCAAAAAGTTTACTTTCTGGAAAGCCGCACCCAATGCCTGTGCAGCGGGTTTAAGATCGCTGTACATATTCTTATCGCCTTCGCAAAAAACATACAGGCACATCAGGCCTACCACTTCGGCGCTGCCATAAATGTATTCTTTATAACCGTTGCTGTTGTAAACTGTTTTGCTAAGATCCATTTCCATGCTGCTGAAAAAAGCCTCTATCAGGTCATGCGAAATATTATAATCCCTTACGGTGATCTGGAAACTGTGTAAGACAGGGTTTAAACTGATACCCCTTTCTAATGCAGCGTATGTATCTTTTTTAAACTCCGCCAGCAGTTCTTCTTTTTTATATTGATGAAAAGTATCTACGATCTCATCTGCAAAACGTACAAATCCATAAATATTATAGATAGGGGTACGCAGGTCGGGATGTAATAATTTAATAGCACTGCTGAAAGAAGTACTGTACTTCTCAGTAACTGCCTTACTGCACTGTTGACTTACATCATGAAAAAGCTTAATCATTTCCTTTTAGCGATTTTATTTTCAATTAACACATTGGCTATTTTAGCCAAAATGTTTTGTTGCTTCCTTAGCTACCACCTCACCGCTTATTAGGCTGGGGGGCACTCCAGGCCCCGGGACAGTTAGTTGGCCAGTGTAAAATAAGTTTTTTATTTTAATACTCCTGCAGGCAGGCTTTAAATTAGCAGTTTGCATTAAAGTATTTGCCAATCCGTATGCATTGCCTTTAAAAGAATTATAATCATTTACAAAATTACTTACGGAGTAGGTTTTCTTATATATGATATCATTTTTTATACTTTGCCCCGTATATCTTTCAAAGCGCTTAAGTATCTTTTCAAAATAATTTTCTCTCAATGTTTCCGTATCCCCTTCCAATCCAGCTGCAATGGGTATCAGGAAGAATAAGTTTTCTTTTCCTGCCGGTGCAACAGTCTCATCAGTAACTGAAGGTGTACAAACATAGAACAAAGGATCGGACGGCCATTGTTTTGTCGTATATATCTCCTTACCATGTATTTCAAAGTCGCTGTCAAAAAAGAGGGAATGGTGTAAAACTCCTTCTAATTTTTTGTTTAATCCTATATAATATAAAAGGCAACTGGGAGCCATCACTCTTTTTTCCCAGTATGCATCACTGTAACTTCTATAATTTGACGGGAGTAGTTTAGTTTCTATAAAATGATAATCCGCAGCACCTATAACTACATCTGCATCATAAACTGTTTCATGATTAACAATTACCTTCCTTGCTTTGCCGTTCTCGATCTTTATTTCATTTACATTGCTGTTGAAAACAAATTCAACTCCAAGGTCTTTCGCAACACTTACCATCCCTTCCACGATCTTGTACATGCCTTCATGTGGATACCAGGTACCGAGCTTTACATCAGCATAATTCATCAGGCTATACAATGCTGGTGTATTTTCCGGTAATGCGCCCAGGAATAAAACAGGAAACTCCAATAATTGTTGCAGTTTTGGATCTTTAAAATGTTTGCTTATATGCTTCTTCATTGAAGTAAAAACATCCAGTTTAAAAACTCCTTTCACCAGGTCCCAATCCAAAAATTCAGAATATGACTGTCCGGGTTTATGTACAAGCTTATTGATACCAACCTTGTATTTATAAGCGGCTTCCTCCATAAAACTGTCCAGCCTGCTGCCACTGCCTGTTTCTATACTTTCAAATAACTTTTTTAGTGCTCCATAATCTGCCGGTATATCCATCGGCTCATCCTTCCCTCCAACGGCCTGCGGCCAGTAAACCCGGTAAGAAGGATCCAGTTGCTTAAGCTGGTAATAATCCGAAACCTTTTTTCCAAAGCAATTAAAGAAGCGTTCAAATACTTCAGGCATCCAGTACCAGCTTGGGCCCATATCAAAGATAAAACCAGCTTCCTTCAACTGCCTTGCCCTGCCCCCGGGCGTGGATTGCTTTTCCAGCACGGTTACATTCCATCCCGCTTTTGCCATAAAACAAGCAGCCGATAAACCTGCAAAACCACTTCCTATAATTACTGCTTTTTTCAAAGTGCTAAAATACGGTATTGAAACTAATAGAAATCAGTACCCGTGGGTATTATTTAATTTTAAAACCGGCTTAACTGTTGCTTGAGCAACTTACGGGCAAAATGTATCCGGCTTTTTATCGTGCCCAGAGGTTCTGTAAGTATCTCCGCAATTTCATGATATTTATATCCTTCAAAATATAATTGAAATGGTTGCTTAAAGATCTCAGGCAAATGATGAACAGCTTCTTTTATCTCCTTAAGATTAAGATTTGTTTCAGCAGCATTAACAGTTGTAAACTGGTTGTAATCTAAGAGGAAATCATTAGGTGTATTATCAAAAATTGTATGCTGTTTGGCAGCTCGCCGATAATTATTGATAAAGATATTACGCATGATGGTGTACATCCATGCTTTAATATTTGTACCCGTATTATACTTATCGCGGTTTGCCAATGCCCTGTACAAAGTTTCCTGGATAAGATCTTTTGCCGACTCCATATCCCTTGTCAAGGTCATGGCAAAAGGCTTTAAATACTCTGAATTGTTTATAAGTGACTGGTTAAAATCTATTGTAGCCATTTTTTTGTGTTTAACTATTATTATGTAAAGTTAAACAAAAATTTGAATAAAATGTTGACTTTTACGATTTTTTTTAAAAAAAAATTTACTTATAGCCCTGCCAGGAACTCCATTACTTCTGCGTATGACCGTTTGAAATTGATAGGTGGGTGGATCTTTTTCTCGTAAGTGTTGGTAAGCTGGCCCGAGATAATGGTAGGCGTATTGGGGAAACTTGTAGAAAGTGAACTGATCAATTTATCGAAATTGAATTTGGGGCCGGCACTGGTAAGATGGGTATATATATAATCGGGATGTTTCAATTTTGAAAGATACTGCACATCCTTTAGTGGGATACTGCAACCCAGGTAAATGGTTTTGATACCCTTAGCTTTCAACATATAATTCATGAACAGGAGGCTCAATTCATGGTATTCGCCTTCGGGTAGGAACAACAGGACTGTCTTATCTATTTTTACAGTGCTGTTCACGGTTTCAATACCGACAATCAGTTTTTGCCTGATGATATTGCTCACCATATGTTCCTGGCAGGGATTAATATGATTGGTTAGCCACAGAATACCTATCCTTTCAAGAAAAGGGAATATGACCTGCACTATACTCCTTTCAATTCCTTTTGCACCAATAAAATTATCCAGCACATCTTCAAACCTTTCTATGTCAAGATCGATCATGTGTTGGATCAAAGCGTTTACGATCCTGTCCTGCTGGGCTTCCTGTAAATTCAAGGAGAGGATCTTTTCATGGATCTCACCATCATTCATCCGGTCGATATGTGAGATCTTGAATCCAAATTTGTTGAGCAGGGCAACGTTCAGCAGTTTCTTTAATTCCTCATTGCTGTAAAACCTGATATTGGTACCTGTACGGTGAGGCTTTAGAAATGAATACCGCTGTTCCCATATCCTGATCGTGTGAGCTTTGATACCTGATAAATTCTCAAGATCCTTAATGGTGAAGGAATGCATAAAGTAGTTTTATATAACTATATTACAACCAGGGATCCTATTTGTTTAAAACAAATAATAAATGATGGAACAAAGTTAAGGCATCTATTTAGAAAGGGCGGACGGGCAGGTCTTTAAATATCTTATGAATCAATTCGTTCTTTGGAAATAAAATGGACCAGGCCGTAAGAAATATGATCATAAGATCGGTAAATATTGATGCATTTTTTTGATACCAGAGCTCCAAAGCACCTTTGTATGGGTAAATGGTGGCATACATCGCTTTAGGATCTGCAGCATCTGAAACGATCTTTTCTTCATCCCTGAAAATGAGCGATCCGATGCCGGTCATACCCGGTTTACTGTTATAGATCACTTCCTGCACATGTAGGGGATACAATTTAAAGCTTACTTCCATTAAAGGCCTGGGGCCAACAATGCTCATATCTCCTTTAAACACATTGAAGATCTGTGGCAATTCATTCACTTTGGTCATTCTTAATATCTTTCCAAATTTAGTTACCCGGGGATCGTTTCGCAAGGTGATCTCCCCGGTTCCAATATTCGGACTGTTCTTCATCATAGTAGCAAATTTCCAGATATCAAACATGCGGTTCTTATACCCGATCCTTTTTTGAAAATAAAAAACCTCGTGTTCGCCTGTTAGTAATAAGATAATAATAGATGGGATGAGTAGTGGCGAAAGGAGTATCAATGCAATTGTTGCAATGAGGATGTCGATGATTCTTTTAAAGATCTTGTACATAATTCGCAGTTGACAGTTGGCAGTTGACAGTAGGCAGTTGGGGAAAACAGTATGCTCTCTACTGCCAACTGCCCACTGCATATTGCAAACTGCTAAAAAACTTCTTTTATTTTTTCGCAAACAGCTTTTAATTCTTCGTTGGTGATATTTGTTGAACAGGGAATGCTTAGGCATCGCTGGTAAACAAAATCGGACTGGTTGGTTTTATTATAAAAAATATTACCGGTAAACATCGGGAGCTGATTCATGGGCACCCAGAAAGGGCGGCTCTGCATTTTGTTATCATTCAGGATCTTTAAAACGGCTTTTTGTTTTGCTGTCATAATGGTTGGCAGCCAGCAGTTGGCATCCACATCAGTGCTCACTTCCTGAAATTTAATATCGCCAACACCATCCATTTCTTTTTTATAAAAGTCCATTACTTCATGCTTGCGCTGAATAAAGCCGGGCAGTTGTTCCATTTGTGCAACGCCCATGGCTGCTGCAACGTTCACCAGCCGATAGTTATAGCCGATCTCGTCATGAATATATTCAAATGGATCACTCTTGGCCTGCGTGGTTAAATGCTTGGCTTTTTTTGCAAGCACCTCATCATTGGTCACTATCATACCACCGCCTCCGGTGGTAATTATTTTATTGCCATTGTAACTGAAAGTGCCCATCAAACCAAAGCTACCCGCATGCTTTCCTTTGTAATAAGAACCCAGGGCTTCTGTACTGTCTTCAATAACCGTTACATTGTTGTGATTTGCCAATGCCATCAGCCTATCCATATCACAGATATTACCGAGCACGTGAACCGGCATTAGTATTGGAATTCTCCTGCCATCTTTTTTATAATGACAAACGCCATTACGCTGCTCGGTCTCTTCTGCAAAGAATTGTTCCAGCAGGTCGAGGTCCATTTGCCAGCTCCCCGGATGTGTATCGATCAATATAGGATCGGCGCCTGTATATTTAATGCTATTGCAGGTGGCAATAAAAGTAATATTGGGCGTGATCACATAATCATCGGCATTAACGCCCATCATCACCAAACATATGTGCAGTGCCGTGGTACCGCTGCTGGTTGCAACTGCGTACTTAGTGCCCGCAAATTCAGCGCTCATTTTTTCAAACTGGTCAACATAAGCGCCTACGCTGCTTACCCAGCCCGTATCTAAGCAGTCCTTAACATATTTCCATTCGTTACCGCCTATATTGGGGCCACTGAGTAAAAGCATAATGTCAAATGATTTTTACTATACAAACCTATATAAAAAAATTGCTCCGGCCTAAAGATAGTACAACAGTAATGCAATATTCTATTTGCTGTATATTTAACCAATTAAAACTCTTTGATGAAATTTCAATTATTAAAAAAAGAAACATTAATATCGCTTGCTTTGTGGGTCTTTTTTTCTTTTGCCCTGGCACGGTTCTTTGCTATTTTTTTCTTTCCTTTTGCTGGTAGCCCTGCCTATACGATCACTATTCTTTGCCTTTACTGCCTGCTTTCCTTTTCTTATTATTTTATAGCTAAAAAACGTTTTCTCCTCCGGTTAAATTATACTCAATTCATTATATACAATCTCTTGTTCAGCTTATTAATTGCGCTGCTATCCTACATTTATTTCAGATCGGTAATGCTGAATAATGATCACTTCCATTTTCGTTTCTATATCATGCTTCTGATAGTTAACTTTTTATCTGGCTCATTACTATACTCTTTTACACTAATAAAAAAACGTGAAATTTAATTTAATACTCCTTGCCTGCTCTTTATTGCTTTTATCAACAGCAATTATTTTTGAGATCAATTATTTAAACTATGGATCTCCTGTATCCTATTCCCGATGGAAAACAATAACATTTTATGATTTTAAAGGATTTAAAAAGCCAAGTGAAACCTTTTATGGCAACAAAGAATTTGCATTTATCAGGACCAACAGGGAGGGTCATTTTATTAATGATACAACAATAGAACTCATTTCTTATTTTCACCCTTCCAGGTCATATGTTTTTGAACAGCATATGCGCAACCCCGGTTTGCTTACACATGAACTTTACCACTTTCATATAACAGAATACTGCACCCGCCTTTTACGAAAAGAGATTCTTGACCACAACCGGCCGGTTTCACGATCAAAACTGGATGAGCTGTGTAAAAAATACGAAGCCGTTGAAAGGGATATGCAAATAATGTATGATGATGAATCCTACCATAGTTATGTTTTAAAAGAGCAAATAAGGTGGGAGCATTATATCGACAATGCACTTGCTCAATTAAATCCTTACCGTGAGCCTGTTCTATATCTTAAAAACAGGCAGTGAAGATATTTCGACTTAAAAAATTATATTTGACAAAATTATTAATATGAATAAAATACTCCTCCCTGTTCTGGTTTTTGTTACTGCAGGTTTTCTTTTTAGTTGTGGCGGGGATGAAAAAGATGCTTACCCTGTTGATAAAAAATACTGGACAACTGAGGATTACCATACTGCAAATAACATTTTATATACAACACATTTTAATAAAAAGGAACTGCCTAATCTGGATAACCCGGAGACTGCACACATTTTCAACAAACTGATCGATACTAATAATGTTTCGGTTGTATTAAATGATGGTCAATTAGGTATAACTCATCGTTCAGCATTTGCAAGCGATATGTTCACAGAATACAAAACCCTGAACGAAAACTACTCCATTATTGACCGCACCGATAAATACCAATACCCGGTTGAATTTGCCCAGGTAATGAAATTCGGGTTGCATTTGCAGCCTTATTACATTGCAGCAGGCAATGAAAAAATTATAAAAAGCGCTGACGATCCAAATGCCCCTGATGTAGTTAATATCGTAAACTCTAACAGGAATATCTTAATCAGAAACTATGATGTTTACCTGGATCATATCAATTATGAGGACAGGTTCAACGACAAAGCATTGTCCGTTTATGCAGAGGGCCTGAAAGAATACTTTCCAAAACTTATTAATCAATTTGCTCCGGATGGTGATTATGAAGAAATGCTTGGCAAAGTTGAGAATATGCTAAAGAAAGCTAAAAATGCTTTAATATTAGCTGAACTAATTAATATCAAAGGATTAATAACTTCTAGGGTCAAAAAATAATAATTTTTTGAACTTTACCGGAATCATTTAAGATCAAATATTCCTGAATTTTTGGGCAAAGGAATCGGTAACAATACCTGTTTTTAAAAGCGTATAAATTTCTTTAACGCCGTCGGGTACTGTTTTGGTGATGGTAAAACCCAGCTCATTTTTTATCTTATCAAAATTAACGCGGTAATCCCTGGGGTCTTCGCTGCTGTCAACATAAATTACATTCACATCGGGTACTACTTTACAAACTTCTTTAATCACCATCCCCTTATTATAATTCTCTTCGGTGCTGCCCACGTTAAATACATTTGACTTTACTTTTTCTTCAGGGCTTTCCAGCACCAGCACTACAGCTCTTGCCAGGTCATCCACATGGCAATAAGGCCTCCAAAACTGTTGTCCCCAAATTTCCTGCACACCATGTACTGCCGCGTTGCGGGTGAATTCATTTACCGTAAGATCAAAGCGTATCCGGGGAGAAAAGCCATACACGGTGCTGAAGCGTAATGCTGTGCTGCACATGGCACTGTCTTTTTTATCTTCCAGCAGGTATTTCTCAAACTTTACTTTTAGTTCTGCATATAAGGATACCGGGTTCAGCTCAGATGTTTCTACCACGAAAGAATCGGGATCGGCCATTTTACCATAATTGCTGCAGGTGCTTGAGAATACAAAACGCTTTACGCCTGCTGCCTCGGCTTTATTGAATAACTGAACAGCGCCATCCCAGTTGGTCTCATTGGCCTCATCACTGAATTTTTTACAGGCCGGGTCGCCAACAATGGCTGCCAGGTGTGCAACGGCATCAATACCCTCAAGTGCTTTATCTACATCAGCAGCATTGCGTATATCCCCCTTCATAAATTCAAAATTGGGATCCAGCATTACATCATACAATGCATCGCCTCCAAATTTTAAAGAATCCAGCGCCCTTACCTGGTAACCTTTATTTAATAACTGACGAACCAAAACCGAACCTATGTATCCGGCGCCTCCTGTAACTAATACCTTCATATTTTTTTATTTTTCGTTGCAAAGTTAGGGGTTTGATGGGTGGGAAACCTCACCCCATCCCTCTCCTTGAGGAGAGGGATGGGGTGAGGTAGTATATAAATAATCAATGTACCTTAATCCTTGTCCCTTAATCCTTGAATCTTCCTATCTGGCAGGTATGCCCATCACCGTAACATTATCCGGTACATCTTTAACCACAACCGCTCCTGCACCAATCATGGCATTGTTACCAACAATTATGCCTTGTTTAATTACGGCATTAGCGCCTACAAAAGTTCCATTGCCGATCTTCACATTTCCACATAACACGGTTCCGGGGCCAATATGGGCAAACTCTCCTACAACACATTCATGCTCTATGATACAACCCGTATTGCATATTGCCCCCCTACCGATATTGGCAAGGGGATTTATTGAAACGTGGGCAGCAACCATTATACCATCTGCAGACAGGATCACTGAGGGGTCAATTATTGCCGAAGCATGGATCGCATTTGCAGAAACCAGGTTTTTACCTGCCAGGCTATCATAAATTTTTTGCCGGGTTATATTATCCCCAACGGCAATAAAATAACCGTGTTTTTTAATGGCATCAAAAGCGGTTTCAGAATCCTCTTTACCAAAATAGGAAAGTTTAAAAGGATTGTATTCCTTTTCATCCATATCGCAATAGCCATAAATTTTTTTACCTGCGGATTGAAAAATACCATACACAACAAATGCATGCCCGCTGTATCCTATTAAGATCATATTAGCGTGGTTTATTGTTTAAATTTACCAAGCTTTTATAAGCCTCAAGCATATTTTGCCATATATTTTCCTGCCGGTAATTTTCCTGTATGGCTTCCTGTAATTTTTTGGCCATGGTCTGCAGGTGCTGCGGATGGGCCAATGCATACTGCATCAATTTAAGCAACTGCTCTTCATTACCCCGGTCGAATATTAACCCTGTTTCATTATTTAGTACGATATCGATATTACCGGCAATATTGCTGCAGATCACGGGCAGGCCCATAGCACCAGCCTGTAACAATACATTGGGAAAGCCCTCCCGGTGTGATGGAAAAACAAAGAAATGAGCAATATGCATATAGTATTCCACGTGATCGGTCCAGGGAATATGAATGATGGATGGGTTATTCTTTATTTCATGTAAGGTTTCTTCGGGCAAGGGATCCAATGTGGCTTCGTATTCTCCCACCAGTATCAATTTAAGCTGCTGATGTTTTTTATGAAGCTCATTGAATACATGCACCAATTCCACAATGCCCTTATCTTTTACAAGCCGGCCAATGCAGAGCAGGTATGAATTGTTATTTAGAAAATTAACTGATGCTTTAATTGTTGCCAGTCTATTTTCATCCAGTACTCCTGTGTTAAATCTGTGGAGGTTGATGCCATTTGATGAACCTTTTCCAATGATTGAAAGCTTGCTTTTTATACATAGCCTGTTATCAATGATGAACTGCAGCAATGAATTACTGTTGGGCCATACCCGGGTAGCCGCAGCATAAGTAAGTCTTTCTATGAATTTTAAAAGCTGGTATTTAAACCCTGTTTCAACCATTAATGGTAATCCTGCAACAGTGTGTATCCTTGCCTTTACACCCGTTATCCGGGCGGCCAGCATACCCAGCAATCCGGCTTTGGGCGTATGGGTATGAACAATATCAGGTTTCTCCCGGCGAAAGATCTTAACAAGCATGACCAGGCATTTCAGGTCCTGCAGGGGAGTTATCTTCCTCGTCATGGGTACCACGATATGCCTGCATTGTTCTTTTTCGATTACAGCATCCAGTTCTTTCCCCGCTGCACTTATCATCAACACATCAAATCCCTGGGTTGACATGAACTGCATCTGACCCGGCAACAGGTAACGTAATGCCATAGGCACAGTTGTTATGCGGATCAATTTCTCTTTCATATAACATTACGATGAATATCACCAAAATTACAACTTAGCAATTGCATAAAGAAAATAGTGCCAGCAATTAGCATTAAATCTCGCATTTTAGAATAATTTTGATAATTGCCAACAACCAATTATCTACATGGGCTTTTTAGACATTATCCTTTTCCCACTGTACATCGGCATTTTCTATTTTCTTTTTTTACAATATCGTAAAACTTTTACCGATCCTGTTTTACAGAGATACCACCTTATGGGTTTTTGGGTAAAAGTATTAGGCGCTTTAGGTTTTACGATATTTAATCTGTACTTATCCCAGGGTGATTCATATCTTTTATACCATACCGAGGGTACTAATATGAAAGACCTTATTCTACAAGACCCCAACTATATAAAATTTCTATATCAATCGGGTAAAGAGTTTGATCAGAGCCTGCTCAAGAATAATCTGAATCTGGGTTATTTCAAAGATGAGAATAATTATATGGTGGCCAGGCTGGCAGCCATTTTCTCGTTTTTCACTTTTAACCGGTACCTGCTAAATAACCTGTGTTTTTCAATGTTATCTTTTACAGGTATATGGCACCTTTTCAAATTCTTTTATTCTTTATATCCTCACCTGCATAAACATATCGCCATTGCCATTCTGTTCTTACCAAACTTCGTTTTCTGGAGTTCGGGTGTTTTAAAGGATCCTATTTGTACAGGCGCACTTGGCTGGCTAACCCTGGCTATTTACGAGATCCTCGTAAAGAAAAGAAGTTTGTTTAAAAATCTCATCATATTATTTATATCGGGTTATTTTTTAGCCATACTCAAGTTGTATATACTCGTTTCTTATATTCCTATTTTCTCCCTGTTCATTGTGCTAAAAAATATATCCTTAGTTAACAGTAAACTGATACGTATTATACTGGTTCCGGTGCTACTGGTACTTAGTGTGATCGGGTTCCTGCAGGTATCAAAGAGTATGGCCGAGGAACTTGATAAGTATGCTATTGATAAATTAGCGGACAATATGAGCAAAACCCAGAAAGCTTATAGTGCAGTAACGGAAGGGAACGATAGTAATTTTTCATTAGGCGTTACTTTTGACGGATCTCCCGGCAGTTTACTTAAAATGGCCCCTGCTGCTATTATCGCTACCTTGTTCCGCCCTTTTATATGGGAGGTGAGAAAAATATCTCAATTGCTTTCTGCTTTTGAAAGTCTTGCCTTGTTATTGCTTACATTTTTTACACTTTATAAAGTTGGTATAGGATTTTTCTTTCGGAATATTATAAAGGATCCCGCAGTGTTGTATTGCTTTTTATTTTCCATTCTATTTGCATTGTTTGTTGGCGCCACTACACCCAATTTTGGCACCTTAGTAAGGTATAAGATACCTTGTATGCCCTTTTATTTGATGGCTATCTTTTTGATAAGAAATAATTATGAGCTGCTCAACAAGAATAAATTAAAAAATACAGTGCCGGCTCCCGGTTGATCTCATAAATCTTTCAAAAAAAGCAGTCCCGCCTGGGCGGGACTGCTTGATTTCAGAGGGGGTATAATTAACCATTATGCGTTTGCAGCTTCTCTTCCTGATGCAGAAAAAGGAGCCAATATATTTAACCAGGTGGTTTTTAAATAACTGTTAATAGATCCGGTTAAAGAAAAAGTTTCAGCAGATTTTAATCTTGATAAGATCACCGGGGGAGTTGCATCAAAATTGTTATTAAAAGCATCGGTAACCGGCCATATAAGAAAACTTATCTTTTTAAGCTTATCTGTTTTTTGAAATACCATGATAACACCTGCAAAGGCAAGTATAAAGCAACTGTAATGCAGCAGGGCTACAAAACTATTGGTGAATTTGGTCTTGTGAATATGGAACCTGTTGCGTATGTAGTAATACATTTTCCAGTCAGCAATATAATTCCAATCCTTTTTAAGTGAGAACGCTGTTGCAGGATGGTAGTGTATACTGTTGGTTACTGTGGCAACAGGTATATTGTTACGCTTAACGATCCTGTAATAATATTCAGTCTCATCGCCCCATAAAAAGAAGTGTGCTTTGGGTACACCAACTCTTTCTATGATACGCCTGTTTATAAATGTTCCGTTAAATGGATGTCCAATTCCTTCAATGATATTACCTGGTACTTCATCAATGGTTTTATACCCACCGGTATTCCAAACAAATGATCTTTTATCTGTTTTATCAATTACCGCACAGTTCAATAAGGTAAGTTCCTTTTGCTCTGCCGCCAGTAAATGCTCAAGGGCATCTTCTTTAGGAGCCCCGTCATCATCCATGCACCAGATCCACTCATAACCTTTTTGGTAACCCATTTGTATGGCAGTGCTGAAACCACCTGCGCCACCGGTATTCTTTTGGGTATGGCAGATCACATCTTCCTGCGACTGTAGCCAGGCTTCAGTACCGTCAGTACTTCCATTATTAATTACAAGGATAGCATCTAAAGGGCGGGTTTGGTTGCGTAAAGCAGTTATGCATTCGGATAGCAGTGCCAGTCGGTTGTACGTGACAACCACAGCAATTACCTTTTCCATGGGAATTGGTTTGGTTTTTTAATTAGAATATATTGGACATCACTATAACGCCGTGATATTCTAATTATTGTAAACCAATATGCAATTTTTTATTACTCCTCGGTATTGGGGAAAACGGGGGGCTTATCGCCGGTCTTGACTGACATGAGGAAAGAAGCAGAAAACTGCAATGCTTCCCCTATTACATGATGCATATCCATATAGCGGTACGTGGCCAGCCTGCCCAGGAAAGATGTATTGGAAGAAAGCATGGCTTCGGTGCGATAGGCCTGCAGGATACTTTTATCGGTTTCAAGGCGCTTGGGGTAATAAGGAATGTCTTCTGCTGTGGTTTCTTTACTAAATTCTTTAAAATAAACGGTTTTTTCATGTTGCTCCCAGGGGGCAAAATGTTTATGTTCATGCACCCGGGTATGGGGTACTTCTTCATCGCAGTAGTTGATCACCGCATTTCCCTGGTAGTCTCCATCAGTTACAAATTTTTCAAAGGTTACTGTGCGATATCCCAGCCTGCCAAATTTGTATTCAAAAAATGCATCAATGGGACCGGTAAAGAAAATATGATCGTATCCTGCTGCCAACTCGCTGCTATATGTAAACTTTTTGTTCAGCGTAACGCTGATCTTAGGACTGTCAATTAATTTTTCAACCAGCTCGGTATAACCATTAACCGGGATACCCTGGTAAATATTATTGTAATAATTATCATCATAATTAAACCGTACCGGTAATCTTTTTAAAATAGACGCCGGGAGTGCCGAAGGTTCACAACCCCACTGCTTTTTTGTATAGCCATAAAAAAAAGCTTTGTAAAGATCGGGGCCAATGAATTTGAGGGCCTGCTCTTCAAATGATGCAGGCTCATCAATGCTTGTATCTGCCTGGCTGTTTATAAAAGCTTTTGCTTCATCGGGGGTGAACGATTTATTGAAGAACTGGTTAATGGTATGCAGGTTAACCGGCAGGGAATAAATACTGTTTTTGTAATTTGCCTTTACCCGGTTAATGAATGGTTTGAATTCAACGAAGCGGTTCACAAATTCCCATATCTCTTTTTTATCGGTATTGAAAATGTGAGGACCATATTCATGTACCATCACATTCGTTTCATCATCTCTTTTTGTATGGCAGTTGCCGGCAATATGCTCACGCTCATCCCATACCTCGATAGTACAATCTAATTGTTCAGCTAACTGGTTAGCCAGTACCGCTCCCGAAAACCCTGCCCCTACTATTAAGAATTTATGTTGCATACTGCTTTTTTATTTTTTGCAAAATAGCCGATTATATATCAATTTTAATTCACATGGTGAATTGATTTGCCACTAATCACACTAATTAACACGAATAAAACAGGGCCATTCGTGAAAATTCGTGTAATCTGTCTGCCGTCAGGCAGGTTCGTGGCGGCAAAAAACTACAACGTAGTTTATTTAAGCAGTATCTAAAATACGACCATAGATCCTTTTGTATTTTTCAACTGCTTTTTCCAGGGCATAAAATTCGATAGCTCCTTTTCTTATGGCATCAGCATCATATGAACTGTTATCCATTACTTGTGTTACAGCCTTTTCAAATGCTTCGGCTGTAAACTCATCAATTACAATGCCTGAGTTATTAGCCTGCACAATTCCTGCAACATCACCTACACCACTGTTGGTAATTACCGGGATGCCCATCGCCATGATCTCCCCATGCTTGGTGGGCGAGGATGATTGCTTGGAATAACAGGGTTTTATAAAAAATATAGAGTACCTGCTTAAAGAAAGCAATACCGGAACCTGGGTACGGCTTGCTTTTTTTACCATTATCTTTTCTACGGGTATCTGGAAATGTTCTGCAGCTGCTTTTATTTCCTCATGCCTGTGTGGCGAAATAAATAAAAATTTTGCTGTTGGTATTCTATCGCTTAATACTTTGCAAAACTGCAGCATCTCTACCGTAAGATACCAACCTCCTATTGAGCCCAGGTAGCTGATCACAAAATCATCTTCCTTAATATTGAGTTCCGTTTTTAAAGCAGCCCTTTCTTTTTCATCCAGTTTTGCAGGATCGAAAAGCTCCATATCTGCACTACAGGGAATTACTTCCAGTGGTATCTCTTTCCGGTAATACGGCCATTTCTTAATAATATTTTCTGCTGCGTAAGTGAGGCAAACGATCCCATCACTTTGCTTCACCTGTTCCACTTCCTGCCTTGTAAAGAATTTATAGATGGTTTTGTACATGGGGATTAGTGTATTCCACATACCGCCTTCCACCCTGCTATCGGCATAAAACTCCCTGATATCATGTAAAAATTTTACGCCCATTTTTTTCTTCATCCATAAACCTACCAGCGCTGGTACACCTGCCCGTGTGTGCACCATATCTATCCCGTGTTCTGCATATATCTTTTTTGCCGCCTTCCTCATTTTGAGGATATCAAACAAGGTTGATACCACCGGTGGCTTTTTAGTATAGTTAAGCGGTACCCAGGTAATATTGCTTGCATCAAGCATTAGCTGGATATGCTTTTTGTTCGGTTCAAAAACTTCTTTCTTTTCGCAGCTCAATAAAAATATTTTGTAGCCGGCTTTGCTTAAGCCCTGCAGGTAAGGAATTACCTGGCTTTGTCCCAGCGGGTCGGTCATACCATCGTAGGAGATGAACAATACTTTTTTTTGAGTACTCATTGTTATTTTAAAGAAAGATTTTAATTTATTTTACCTCAATAGTATATGCACTTAAATATTTTCCATATTGCGGTTGGTGGAGACACCAACCGCGGCCATCGCCATGGCCGGTGTCCTCACCGGCCATTACCTTCATCGCCATGGCAGGTTTCCTCACCGGCCATTTACCCTCATCGCCATGACAGGTTTCCTCACCAGCCATTACCCTCATCGCCATGGCAGGTGTCCTCACCGCCCCTTACCCTCATCACCATGGCAGGTATCCTCACCGGCCATTACCTTCATCGCCATGGCAGGTGTCCTCACCGCCCATTACCCTCATCGCTATGGTAGGTGTCCTCACCGGGCATTACCTTCATCGCTATGGCAGGTGTCCTCACCAGCCATTACCTTCATCACCATGGCAGGTGTCCTCACCGGCCATTTACCCTCATCGCCATGGCAGGTTTCCTCACCGGCCCTTACCCTCATCGCCATGGCCGGTGTCCTCACCGGCCATTACCCTCATCGCCATGACAGGTGTCCTCACCAGCCATTTACCCTCATCGCCATGGCAGGTGTCCTCACCGGGCATTACCCTCATCGCCATGGCAGGTGTCCTCACCGGCCATTACCCCCATCGCCATGGCAGGTGTCCTCACCAGCCATTACCCCCATCGCCATGGCAGGTTTCCTCACCGGGCATTACCCTCATCGCCATGGCAGGTGTCCTCACCGGCCATTACCCTCATCGCCATGGCTGGTGTCCTCACCGCCCATTACCCTCATCGCCATGGCAGGTGTCCTCACCAGCCATTACCCTCATCACCATGGCAGGTGTCCTCACCGGCCATTTACCCTCATCGCCATGGCTGGTGTCCTCACCGGCCATTACCCTCATCGCCATGGCAGGTTTCCTCACCGGGCATTACCTTCATCACCATGGCAGGTGTCCTCACCGGCCCTTACCCTCATCACCATGGCTGGTGTCCTCACCGGCCATTTACCCTCATCGCCATGGCTGGTGTCCTCACCGGACATTACCTTCATCGCTATGGCAGGTGTCCTCACCGCCCATTACCCTCATCGCTATGGCAGGTGTCCTCACCAGGCATTACCCAGAGTGCTCAATTTTTATTTATTAAATACCTGAGATAATGTTTAATGGCAAATTTTAATCTATAACCAAAAGAATGCAATCCTACATAGTGTTTTCTAACCGCCTCATGTTCTGCAAGTGGGATAGCAGTAACGGGCACTTCTAATGCCAGCATTTCATCATTGATCTGAAAGCGGTCATCAGGGGCACAATTTGTTCCACTACCATCATGACCGATATTAGACACCAGTGATCTTTTAGGGTATAATACCAATCCATCATTTAAAAAAACAACCGAATGCCAGATCGTATTCCAGCTCTTTATTTTAGAATTTGCTACCGCTTGCAGGCCCCAAAAGAATTGATACGTACCATTCATATTCAGCTTCCGGATATTACCTTTTTTCTTTACAGCTTCCCGCACTGCCAGCGCATCAAGGGTAAAATTATCCCAGGCACGTTTCCAGGTTCCCCAACCCCAGGTAGTAGTATGATAAAAGAAGTATGTGGGCTGATCAACCACTGCTCCCGCAAGATCAGGCCTTGCATAGGCACTGATATGCATAACCCTTGGGTTATTTTCATAAAAGTCCAGTGCATCATTCATGTATGTTAAAAAGCCGGGCGATACCAGTCCATCATCTTCCATTGCGATCACTTTTCCAAATTCATTTACCAAATTCGTTACACCTTCGGTGGTTGACCGTACAAGCCCTTTATTTACTTCCGATTCAATTATGGTAACTTCTTTGCACCATTTTTTTTCTCGCACTATTTCTTTCACAGCGGCAATGGCTGCTAATGTTGTTTCATTTGCCCCGGGCTTTGGCCCATCAACATAGATATATAACGAAGACTGGTCGGCATACCTGTTATGGTATAAAGATTCAAGTACCTGGCGGGTATGCTCAGGACGGTTATAAGCAAAGAAAGCAATGGGTGCTAAAATTCTCATAGGTTGATTACCCAACTGATTTGCAGATTCTTCATGGTGTGGAGGAATTATAATATGTTCTGTCCCTTTATTTTTTAATGATTTTACTATAATATGCTTAGTAAAAAAGATAACCAGCAATGAAAAGATCAACGTATTTATCAGGCTTGATAACGCATCGCCCCAAATAAGAAAATACTTTACCATTAACGTGTTGATGATGACAGAGCAAAAAATGGAAAAAGTAGAGATGAGCAGGATCTTTCTTTTTTCTTTATTATATAAAAGGAACAGGAAGAAAAAATAGTTTAGCCCCCAGATAAAGGATGCCAGGGCTGCAACGAAGAAATACTTTAAGCCACTTAAATATATCTGGTTGATCAAAAAATAATAAGCAAAAACGCCTACTCCAACGCAGATCACAGAGAGTACCGTAAGCATTTTGATATAATTAAAAAAAATGCGCCTGGCAGAATCAAAACTTGCTTTTCCGCTGCTAAGCAATTTATATAACTCGGGTTGTATGTAGAGTAAGATGCTTTGCGCCACCGTGCCAACCATCGTTCCTAAAATGCAGGCAATAGCATAAATACCCAGTTCATGTTTATCAACATCGAATATCGCCAGAAAAAGTTTATTCGTTGCTCCAAGCATAAATACACAGAGCTGAAAAACAAAGATGGGAACGCCGAATTTCAGCTCTTCCAGCAAATGCTCGCGGTTAAAGGAAAAACTGATGTAATGATTCTTTGTATAATACCACACACCTGCGAGGTTAACCGTTATTAAAGAGATACCTATCCCCCAGATCCTGCCTTCCCATCCGGTAAAGAAAAAAACGATCAATACTACCGCCAGCGAATATTCGATCAGTGCTTTGGAAATCCCGATAAGTGCATACCGGCTCACTTCATTTCGGTTACGTACCAATGCAAATAACTGTTCACTACAAAAGACGAGGAAAGCCAGTGCCGGAATAATAAAAACAAAAGAGACCGGCAGTGCAAACTTTTCCCAAAGTGCATCCTTAAACAGGTACAGGCCCAGCATGGAAATTATCGTCATAAGGCCCGCCATAAAAAAATGGCTGGTAAAGGACGCTGAAAAGTCGGCTTTTGATTTTTTAAAATAATCTGCTGCTGAGGATTGTATCATCCCCAGGGTAATGAAAGGTGCTATCAGGATCATGTTACTGGAGAACAGGCTCAGTATACCATTATCAGTGGGCGTTAAATACTTAGGGTTTGTAAATAATGGAATGAGGATAAAGGAAACACCCTTGGAAAAAAAATTGGTAAATACATATATCCCTACAGATTTGTAGAGGGGGTTATTGACAAAGCGTTTAACCTGGGTAGCAATGGACATGCGAGATCGTGGTATTAGTTTTGTAAGCAAAGATAAATGGTGAGGACGAATGCTAATTATTATTCATCCACCTGTCGTACCACATCTGGAACATCAGTATATACCAGATCTTTTCTGCTCTTTCAAATTTTCCATCATAGAACGACCGTTTTATCCGCTGTATTACATCATTGTTGAAAATATCCTGCTTTTTTACAAACTCACTGTCAAAATACCGGTCAACAAACTGCTTAAGGTCTTTTTGAAGCCAGGCAGAAATAGGGATACCAAAGCCCATCTTAGGCCTGTCCATCATTTCTTTGGGAATATATTTATGAACGATCTCTTTCAGGATGAATTTTTTACTGCCCTTGTTGTATTTATATTCAAGCGGCAACTGTGCAGCCCATTCAATTACACGCTGGTCTAAAAATGGTTCCCTGCCTTCCAGGCTTACGGTCATACCTGCACGGTCAACCTTCTGCAATATATCATCCAGCAGGTAGGTCTGGTAATCCACTGCCATCATGTAAGATAAAGTTGAATAATATTCGGGCTTGAGGTCTTTGCTGTCGAAATAAGAAGGCATCTGCTGAACATTTTCTTTAAAAAGCCCCGCCATATCTTTAAAGCTCATCTGCAGGGTCATGCTCATTAAAACATTCTTTGCAGAAGGTTCCTTTAAAAGCGATTTCACTTTTTCGTACCTGCTGTGAAACAGGTATTTTTTATTGAGCACCGGTATCTTATCCGCAGGGATCATATCCATGATGGCTGCAACGCTTTTACGCATAATGCCGGGCACTTTTTGTATAGAGCTGCCATACTTTACCATATAATCATAGCGGTTGTATCCTGCAAAGATCTCATCACCGGCATCGGCAGATAATGCTACTGTTACTTTTTCACGTGCAATGCGGCTTACGAGTGTGGTTGGTATGGCGCTGCTGTCGGCAAAAGGCTCATCATAAAAGAAGGGGAGGTCGGGCACAATATCAAGCGCTTCTTTTTCGGTGCAGTAATACTCGGTGTGATCAGTTCCCAAATGGGCAGCGATCTCTTTGGCATAAGGCGCTTCATTTAAACCCACATCAGGCACGCCAATGGTAAATGTTTTTATTTTTTCGGTATTGTTCGCTTGCAGGATTGCGGTAACGCAACTGCTGTCGTACCCGCCGCTTAAAAATACACCAACGGGCACATCACTCACCATACGGTATTGAAAAGCGCTGGTCAATAATTTTTCTGTTTCTTCAATGGCATCTGGTAAGCTGATATTGAGTATGGGTTTATTATATGCATCATACACACTCCAGTATTCCTTTGTCTCCAGGCGGTTGTTCTTAACATCAAAGATCAAAAAATGGCCTGGCTTTAATTTATGAGCGTTATTGAAGATACAGTTCGGCGTGGGCACATAGCCATATTGTAAAAAAGCAGCCACGGCATCGGGGTTGATCACTTTTTCAAACTCGGGGTGCATAATCAGCGCCTTTAATTCTGATCCAAAAAGGAATAAGCCATCTTTAAAATAATAGAAAAAAGGTTTTACCCCTGCCCGGTCCCTGCAGGCAAATAACTTTTGTTCTTCCTCATCATAAATAACAAAGGCAAACATGCCAATGAATTTTTGCAAAGCAAAACCTCCCCATTGTTTATAAGCGTGTAAAATCACTTCGGTATCGCTATGGCTATCAAATTGATGCCCTTTGCTTTCCAGTTCTTTTTTTATCTCTGCATAATTATATATCTCCCCATTAAAAGTAATATGCAGCTTGCCGAATGATTTCGGCTGGTTTCCACCGGCTGTAAGGTCAATGATACTTAAGCGGCGGTGGCCCAAACCCACGGTTGCATTGTTAGTATGGTACATGCCATAACCTTCGCCATCGGGGCCACGGTGGGCCATGATGCGGTTCATTTTTTCCAGCACTTCGATACTGGTCTTTTTATTAAAATCTATGAATCCCGAAATTCCGCACATGCAAATTTATTTGTTAACAAAGGTAAGACTCCAGGCTGTTAATTATTGTTGCATAGCACTTCATCATAGATCTTTCCCAGGCCTGCTATATGCTGTTCAAGTGTAAAATTGCCTGTGGCTCTAAGCCTGCCACGCTCAGCCATTTTAAATAGCAGATCTTTATCAGCCGTACTTAGCCAGGCGATCCGCGATGC
>JBKJMZ010000121.1:0-9933 GCA_046596255.1 Ferruginibacter sp.
CATAAATGTACCGATGGTTACTGCAAGCACTCCCCTGAATAAAAGCGGCGCAAGTTTTCTTTTATTGAATTTGGTGATGCCTTTGATCAACGCCCTGTCGATGGTAAGAATGATAAAGCCCATGAACAGCCCTAATGCAATGGCCACGAAAACGGAATCAACAAAAGTGCTGAAAAAATAGGTCCAGGTAAATGTTGCAAAAGCCCATGTTGCCAGCACGGTCATACCAATGATGCGGTACCGGTTCCTGTCCACCACCGAATCCACTAAAATTTCTTTTTCAGCAGTGGATAACCACCAAAGGAATTCGGTGAATGGCGTAGGGTTATACGATTCCCGTTGGGAAACCGCAATATTCTTTTCCATGATATGTAATAATTAAGTGATGCTTATAAAAAGTATCAATAGTGGAGTTGTGTTGAAGTAGGTGCAAAATACCATTCTTTGCAACATTTAACGCCGATGATGTTCACTTATTTTTTACTGTGTTGCTTATTAACAGTTTATTATAAAAAGCTCTTAAACGATCGCTTGTTCAAAAGAGTCTATTATTATATCTTTGCACCCGCTTTGATAAAACCTATTATTAATTTATAATAAGAATAATATGAAGTATTTTTTAAGTGTTACAGTGCTAACGATAGCAATATTTTTTAATGTATCAGCCCAGGCGCCTAAAGGAATGGGTAGCAGTGGTCCGCTCGCAAAAAAGATCCTTGATGCGGTGAGTGCAAAATTCAAGACCTTTAAAGCAGTACAATCCAATTTCAATTTAAAGATAGAGAACAGCAGCAATAAATTAATGGGCAGTAAAAAAGGAACTGTGTACATGAAAGGCACCCGCTACCGCATTAAAGTTGCGGGACAGGATATTTTCAGTGATGGCAACAATGTATGGACAGTTGATCCTGCAGCCAAAGAAATAACCATCACAAAGCTTGACGCTTCCAACAATACCATCACCCCTCAAAAATTATTCACTAATTTTTACGATAAGGATTTTTTATACAAGCTGAATAGTGATGCAAAGGGTATTCAGGAAATTGAATTAACTCCCATTGATAAAACAAAGATGTTTCATAAAGTGATCGTGTACATTAATAAAGCTAAACAAACGATCACTGCTACAAAGGTTTTTGAAAAAGCCGGCAACAGGTATACTTACACGGTAAGCGATATGAATACTGCAACCTCGATCCCCGATGCAACATTCCAGTTTAACCAGAAAAATTACCCGGGTATGGAGTTGGTTGATTTGAGGTAAGGAAGCCTCACCCCAACCCCTCTCCGACGGAGAGGGAACTGGAATGGGCAGTATGATAATTTTCTATCACTTTCGCTTAGTTCTGCGTTATTTCCCACCCTTCCGGGGTTCTTTGCAAAAGAACGAACGAAGTTCTAGGAGGGGCCTCCCCACCTGAACGATTCACTCTCTAATCCTGCCAGGTCTATCACACGATCAACAACGGTGGCAGCAAGTTCTTCAATAGTAGTTGGCTTGCTGTAAAAAGATGGAGTTGCCGGACAAATGATTCCACCCGCAAGTGTAATGGTTTCCATATTCCGGATATGTATCAAATTGTATGGGGTGTCTCTTACCACGCAGATCAGTTTTCTTCTTTCTTTTAAAATAACATCTGCCGATCGGCTGATCAGGTCATTGGATATGCCTGAAGCGATCCGGCCCAATGTGCCCATACTGCATGGAATAATTATCATGGTATCGTATTGGCCGGAGCCAGATGCAAATGGAGCATTAAAATCCTGCTGGGTAAAATGTTTTAATTCATAGTTAAGGTAATCTTCGTTATCTAATTCTATTTTCCAAACCTCCTTTGCATTTGTTGTCATAACAAGGCTTAACTCTTCCCATTGAGCCTTGATCTGCTGCAGCTTTCTTAATAACAGATCTGCATAAACAGAACCACTGGCACCTGTAATTGCAACCACGATCTTTCTTTTCATCATTTCAATAGTTTAACCAAACTAACAACAAAGTTACATGCAAAAAGTTTTCCAGACCGCTGTTAAAGATCCAGGTAATGCATCAGTTTGAAAAGCTTTCAGATTGAACTTGCCTTGCTCTGTCGTAGCGGCTACGCAAAGCTGAGTCGAAACCGGGGTTATATTAAATCAACCCGTCTTCGACACGCTCAGACTGACAGCAAAATTGTTAACGGGGATTTCAACCTGGTGCATTACTGAGATCCGGCAAACTGGTAATTGCCGTCATATGGTTTTGCTTTATTTCCACTGCCATACAATAACTGCCATTGGTAATTACCAGGTACGGAACCTGCAATGAAATATTATACATCAATACCTGGTCTAAAACTGACCTGTTCAACGGAACACTCATTTCTTTACATTCAACGATCATCCAGGGAGCAGAATCCCGGTCATACACCACGATATCAAAACGCTTTTTTAGATCGCCCAGCTTTATTTCTTTTTCAACGGCGATAATTGAAGCAGGGTATTTTTTTACCTGCACCAGGTATTGCAGAAAATTCTGCCTCACCCATTCTTCCGGTGTAAGCAATATCCAGCTTTTGCGTACTTCATCAAAGATAAATTCCTTATCATCCTGCTGCTTTATCCTGGGTTGGTATGGCGGGTATTCAATCTTGATCATAGCTATGATATCAGGCGGGGAAAGAATTTTGTATCTTTAATAATTAAAATGAATAATAACGGAAAGATATGAAGTCAAAAGAAGAAATTGTAAAAAACTGGCTCCCAAGATACACAGGCGAAAAATTAGAAAATTTTGGTAAATACATATTACTAACGAATTTCAGTAATTATGTAAAAATGTTTGCCAAATGGAACAACGTTCCTGTTGTAGGAATCGATTGTCCTATGCAATGCGCTACGGCAGATAACATCAGCATTATTAATTTTGGAATGGGTAGTCCGGGTGCCGCAACCGTAATGGACCTGCTCAGTGCCATTGAACCCAAGGCTGTATTATTCCTGGGCAAATGCGGCGGTTTAAAAAAACGAAATAAACTGGGTGACCTTATTTTACCCATTGCTGCTATCAGGGGGGAAGGAACATCCAATGATTATTTCCCACCGGAAGTACCTGCCTTGCCTGCATTCGCTTTACAGAAAGCTATTTCAACAACCATCAGGGATGCTAATTGTGATTACTGGACCGGGGTTTGTTATACAACCAACCGGCGGGTTTGGGAGCATGATGAAGTTTTTAAAGATTACCTACAAAAGATAAGAGCCTATGCCATTGACATGGAGACCGCCACCATATTTACCGTGGGCTTTTACAATAAGATACCTACAGGTGCCTTACTCCTGGTGAGCGATAGTCCCATGGTTCCGGAGGGAATAAAAACGGAAGAGAGTGATAAAAAAGTTACCTCTGAATTTGTTGAGCAACACTTGAAGATCGGAGTTGATTCGTTGAAACAACTTATCAATGATGGATTAACAGTAAGGCATTTAAAATTTTAAGGATGCAACGTTTATTTATTTTATCAACCATTTTTTTGTTGACGATCGCAGCCAGCAAGTGTAATGAAAAAAAAGATGCCGGTACAGTTTATAAAGGCAGGCTGGAGATCAGTGGCATTTGCATGAACTATACCATTAAACTTTTGGAAGGCAATATGGATACTTCAATGATTGTAAGTAGCTGGACGGATGAGACCACAAAAAAAACACATTCCAATGTTTTTGCTTTGGCAAACCCCTGCAATTTCCCCGGTACGATAAAAGAAGGCGATGAGTTCTATTTTAAAATAGATACAGTGAGGGCCGAACCCTGTATGGTATGCGAGGCTTATTACCCGATCCCAGGCAAAAAACTTTCGATAAAAATCGTTAACAAATAATGGCGCCATTATTAAGTGTTGAAAGTCTTAACATTCGTTTTCATACAGATGATCAACAGGCCATACCTGTAAAAAACAGTTCTTTTACTGTTGACCCTGGCGAACTGGTTGCCATTGTTGGTGAAAGTGGATCTGGTAAATCAATTACTGCATTATCTATCTTGCAGCTATTGCCCAAAGAGGCAACTATCAGCGGCAAAATATTATTCCATCAACAGCAAGAAACCGATCTTTTAAAATTGCGGGGTAAAGATATAACCGCTATCAGGGGCAATGATATTGCCATGATCTTCCAGGAACCGATGACTTCTTTGAACCCCGTATTTACCTGCGGCTCCCAGGTGATGGAAGCTATAATGCTGCACCAAAAAGTATCTAAAAAAATAGCGAGACAAAAAACAATTAAGCTTTTTGAGCAAGTGCAATTGCCGGACCCCGAAAATTTGATCAACAGATACCCGCATGAGATCAGCGGCGGACAAAAGCAACGGGTGATGATCGCGATGGCGATGAGTTGCAACCCTTCCCTTTTAATTGCTGATGAGCCAACAACTGCATTGGATGTAACTGTACAAAAAACGATACTGGAACTTATCAGGTCTTTACAAAAACAAAATAACATGGGCGTTATTTTTATAACGCACGACCTGGCTATTGTGGCAGATATCGCTGATAAAATACTGGTGATGTATAAGGGTGAAATTGTAGAGCAGGGAATGGCAAAAGATATTTTACTTGCTCCCACACATCCATACACAAAAGCTTTACTGGCTTGCAGACCGGCTGGTCAACCCAAGGCAAAAAGATTACCGGTGGTGAGTGATTTTATGGGAGCAGTAAATAAGCCACAAGCCGCAAGCTTCAAGCCGCAGGAAGCCGATCATTTTGCAAACGACCAACTACAAACTACAAACTACAAACTACAAACCATTCTGGAAGTAAAAGATCTCAGCGTGCTCTTTCCCGTTAAAAAGAACATGTTTGGAAAGGCTACCCAATTCTTTAAAGCGGTTGATGATGTAAGTTTTACAGTACAGGAAGGCGATATACTCGGACTTGTTGGAGAAAGCGGTTGCGGTAAGACAACACTTGGCAGAACGATCCTGCAATTAATCAAACCAACATCCGGAAAAATATTATTACACGGTAAAGACCTTACCCAAACAAGCGCAACTGAATTACGCAATATCCGTAAAGACTTGCAGATTGTTTTCCAGGATCCCTATGGTTCATTAAACCCACGCATTACTATCGGCGATGCGATATTGGAACCGCTGAAAGTACATGCCGCTCTTTCTAATGACAGGCAACGAAAAGAAAAGGTAACAGAACTTTTGGAAAAAGTAAGTCTTAACACAGATCATTACCACCGCTACCCACACCAGTTCAGCGGGGGCCAGCGCCAGCGAATTTGTATAGCCAGGGCATTGGCTTTAAATCCTTCTTTTTTAATTTTTGATGAAGCTGTTTCCGCCCTTGATGTAAGTGTGCAGGCACAGGTACTTAATTTATTGAACGACCTTAAAAAAGAATTTGGGTTTACCGCCATCTTCATTTCGCATGATCTGTCTGTTGTACATTATATCTGCAACCGCATCATGGTAATGCATAAGGGTAAGATTATTGAAGAAGGAGATGCAGGGCAGGTATACTTTCATCCGGAAAATGAATACACACAAAGACTGGTCAATTCGATCCCGGGAAGAAATATTTCAAAACTTATAACATAAGCAATTTTACAGCCAATATGCTAAACATACGTGCATCCTATATATAGCTAGCAAAATTCTTGTGTTGACAGCAGCATAAGAGATCAATATATTTTTAATAATAGTGGAGCCGCACTTTTCAATAACCCAAACACAACTCAATAATGATAACAATAATGATGTGTTTAAAGCCTCTGCATTTAGAGCGCTTAAGTTTTATCAGTTGAGAATCTACAACAGGTATGGCCAGAAATTATTTGAAACCCGAGACCCTGCTCATCGATGGGATAGTAATTTTAAAAACAGCAAACAGCCAACAGGCGGCTATGTGTACCAATGCAGTTATAGTTTTGATGGCAGATATATAAATAATGAAAACGATTATTTTCTGCTGATCAGATAAGCCATTGGTTGTACTGATTTTTCCTTTACCTTTGCCCTCCCGATAATTATCGGGATAAATCATGCCGTAACATGATAAATGTCCTGGACCCAGGGCTCCATCTCTGTAGAATTTTACAGTACGTGCATGTAACCATATAAAATAAAACAGTTACATGAAATTATCCCAGTTTAGATTTGATCTTCCCCTGAACCTTATCGCACAAACTCCTACCAAACGCCGTGAAGACAGCCGCATGATGGTGATCGACCGCAAAACCGGCCAGATCGATAACAGGCATTTTAAAGAGATCCTTGATTATTTTGATGATAAGGATGTTTTTGTAGTGAATAACACCAAAGTATTTCCGGCACGTATGTATGGCCGAAAGGAAAAGACAGGTGCTAAAATTGAAGTTTTTCTTTTAAGAGAACTTAACAAAGCCAATAAGCTTTGGGATGTTATTGTAGATCCTGCCCGTAAGATACGTGTAGGTAATAAATTATATTTTGGAGAAAGTGATGAGCTGGTAGCCGAAGTTATTGATAACACTACCAGCCGTGGCCGTACTATTCGTTTTTTATGGGATGGCACAGATGAAGAATTTCGTGGAATGCTGGAAATTTTAGGAGAAACCCCTTTACCGAAATACATTAAGCGCAAGCCGGATGAAGATGATAAAGAACGTTATCAAACTGTATATGCCAAGCATGAGGGTGCAGTTGCTGCTCCCACTGCAGGATTACATTTCAGCCAGGAACTGATCAAAAGACTGGAAATAAAAGGAATTCGTTTTGCAGAAGCAACCCTGCATACAGGCCTTGGAACCTTTCGCCCTATTGAAGTGGAAGACCTAAGCAAGCATAAAATGGATGCTGAATATTTCCGCATTGAAGAAACAGCCTGCAATATTGTGAACAAGGCCAAGCAGGGTGGCAACCGTATCTGCTCGATTGGTACCACAACCATGAGGGCAATGGAATCTTCCTTTACAGCACAAAAATTATTAAAACCATCTGAGGGCTGGACAAATCATTTTATACATCCTCCATATAATTTTAATATAGCTGATTCATTGGTAACCAATTTCCATTTACCTAAAACAAGTCTTTTAATTATGGCCTGTGCATTTGCCGGTTACGATTTGATGATGGAAGCTTATAAAAAAGCCATTAAAGATAAGTACCGTTTCTTCAGTTATGGTGATGCGATGCTGATCATGTAAATAAAGACGCTAACTATTTTATTAAACTCCCGTTGGGAGTTTTTTTTTGCCACGAATTACACGAATTACCACGAATGTGCAGTATTAGTGATAATTAGTGTAACCTGCCTGCCCCAGGCAGGTTAGTGGCTAATAAAAGGGAGCAGTGAAAAATACCGCTTATTCAGTTGATGGGATGCGATGTTGATCATGTATATAAAGGCTTTAAATATATTTTTGAACTCTCCGCCCCGGCGGAGAATTTTTTTTGCCACGAATTACCACGAATGCTCTGACATTGATAATCTTATATATAAATTCAAAGATTTCTGGAAACTGGCTACATGTGAGTTTTGTTTTGCAATGCACCTTACCTGAAGCATGTAGGTTATGCAAATGAATAGTGCCCTGTATTTATTCGTGCCAATTCCATGTAACCTGCCTGCCGGCCTTGCTCCGCAGAAGCTATACGAAGGCGAGTAGGCAGGTTAGTGGCTAATAAAAAAAAGCCCGGATAGAAATCCAGGCCGTTTAAATCCAATATCCTATGAAAAACCAGATGATTTACGATCATAATCAGCATCCGGTTTTGGTATTTTAGAAAAAAATAAAAAAAGAAGCCCGGATAGAAATCCGGGCCGTTTAATCCAATATCCTATGAAAAACCGTTATTAAGACGCTCACATCTTTACTTTAGTTGCATTTAATTTGTTAAGAGTTTTAATTAACTTTAAACAACGCAAAACCAATTACAATGAAAACAATAGATCAATGGTTAAGTGAATATGGCGAAAGCCACCAGGACCATACCAATAAAACAATTCATTGGATATGTGTTCCTGCTATATTCTTTTCTATTACAGGTTTATTATATGGAATAAAGCTTCCATTCAATATTGCAGGCCTGCAGATGAATGTGGCCATGGTGGTTTTAGCGTTGGTCACCATCTATTATATCAGCCTTTCAAAAACACTTTGGATAGGGTTATTATTATTTGCCGTAGTATGTTTATGGCTATGTAACGTTATCGAGCAGGCGGGATTTATGCAGCTTTGGCTTTTTTGCCTCATCGTATTTGTGCTTGCCTGGATCGGCCAGTTCTATGGGCATAAGGTTGAAGGAAAAAAACCTTCCTTCTTAAAAGATATCCAGTTCTTAATGATAGGGCCGGCGTGGTTGATGAGTTTTATTTATAAGAGGCTGGGGATAGCTATCTAACGTTACCCGTTTAAAACGTTTAAAGGTTTAAAGGTCGATCCACACACAGGCTTCAAATGTATTTAACGGCTCAAACGATTTAAACTTGAAACGACTTAAACGTTTCGTTACATCCCAAACAGTCCTTTATTCAACAACTGCAAAGTAACCTCCTTATCCGCCCTGTCGATCAATAAAGAAACATTATGCTTGCTGCCACCATAACTTACCATACGCACAGGAATAGGTTCAAGTGCATCAAATATCCTTTTCATTACATCTTTCGTTTGTGCTATCTCGTTGCCAACGATCGAAACGATGGTTTGATTGGTGTCAATCTCTACTGTTCCAAAAGCTTCCAGTTCCTTTAATATTTCGGGCATATGCATATCATCATCAATGGTAACAGATACTGCAACTTCAGATGTGGTTATCATATCAATGGAGGTACGGTGCTTTTCAAATACTTCAAATACCTTGCGCAGAAATCCATAGGCAAGTAACATACGGCTGCTCTTGATGCTGATGGCTGTGATCCCATCTTTTGCTGCAACAGCTTTTACGCCCACGCTCCCAGCTTTTTCTGCAATTAAAGTTCCTTTGGCTTCGGGTTGTAAGGTATTTAGTAAACGTACAGGCACATTAAAGAACTGTGCAGGCCATATACTGGCCGGGTGCAGGATCTTGGCGCCAAAATATGCCAGCTCGGCAGCTTCTTCAAAACTCAATTGCTCAATGGCTTTTGTTTTTTCAACCACACGGGGATCATTGTTGTGCATACCATCAATATCTGTCCATATCTCACAAACACTTGCATTGATAGCCGCTGCTATGAGCGAAGCCGAATAGTCACTTCCGCCTCTTTTTAAATTATCTACTTCACCTTTAGCGTTACGGCTGATATATCCCTGGGTGATAAAAATGGGAGTTTCTTTGTGCTTATTTAAAAGCTGTGCAAGTTTTACCTTAATGGTGCCCACCTGCGGCTCATCGTAACTGTCGATGGTCATAAAATCAAGCGCAGGTAAAAGCACATGATCGATCTTTTGCTCTTCAAGGTAAATACTGAATAATTTGGTGCTGAGCAGTTCGCCCTGGGCAAGTATATCTTTATTCAATGCCTGGCTGAAGGATATCTTTAAAATGATGGTTAGGAATTCGAAGTGCTCATTGAGAACCTCGTTCGCTTTGTTCCTCATTGACTCATCACTCAATAATTCGGTAACGAAGTTTTGATAATGTAGTTGTAATGCAGCTATCTGCTCCTTAGCTGCTGCCCTGTCACCTCTTGCCAGCGATTCACTTATCTCCACCAGTGCATTGGTAGTGCCGCTTAATGCAGAAAGCACAACGATCTTTGTCTCATCGTCCCTGGTTATCAAGGTTGCCACTTCCTGCATACGCTGAGGCTTGCCTACGCTGGTGCCTCCAAACTTCATTACTTTCATTAGTTATACTATTGTTACTTGAAAATTTTAAGGTGCAAAGATACTGCCATCAAGATTTATAATAGCCTTCCTTTAGTTATAAATCTTAGCTGGCAGTATGCCGATTGGAATCTCATGAATTCAAATGCTGGTATATCG
>JBKJMZ010000156.1:0-8451 GCA_046596255.1 Ferruginibacter sp.
TGTACCACCGGTGTTGGACAGGTAGTAATCCAGGTTTAAGATATTACCATTAGGCGCCCTTAAGGCTATGGCAACATCTCCATCCCAGGTATGGTTCATGTTAAATCTTACCGACATGTTCGATATGTTACAGCCTGCAGGAATACCTGCTACTGTAAGATTACTGGTTGCACCAGCAAGGTTGTTATCAGGTATTATAACACTGATAGGACCAGAGCAGATCTGAAGTGCTGAAGGAGTAGAAGAAGAACTGGTTAACCGAACAGCAGGATCACCTAAACACATAGTAACTGATGATGGTGTTACTGTTGGTGCCGGAGGCGTGTAATTGATCAAAGCTGTTGCCGTATTGCTACAACCTGTTGTTGCACTTGTACCTGTAACTGTATAAGCAGTATAGGCAGTAGGAGCAGCATACACAGTTGCAGTATTGCCACCTGTGTAAGGTATGGTTGCTGTTGCATTGGTATATAACCCTGTAAGAGGAGCCCATGTATATGTAGTGGCACCACTTGCAGTTAATAACAAGCCATTAATTCCTGCAACACCACCACAACCAGAAGTTGGAGTAACTGTTACAGTTGGCAAAGCATTTACTGTTAATACTACCGCATTAGATACATTATTTGTACCAACCGGAGCACATGTTCCTGTAAGAACAGCACGGTAATTATTACCACTTAATGCAAGCGTTACAGGGTTAACAGTTAGCGTTGCAGTAGTAACTCCTGAATAAGGAGCAGCATTTGCAAGGTTGGTCCACGGTCCACCAGGGCCTGTTGTACTAACCTGCCATTGATAAGCAAGACCTGTACCGGTACCTGCTACAGTGAATGTAGCACTGGCTCCATCACATGCTGTTACATTTGTTGGCTGAGTTGTAACTACCGGCCGTTGATTAACTGTGATAGTAATACTTGCCTGGCGGATACAACCTGCGCCATTATTATGATTAACAGTGTATGTTGTAGTATTCATTGGAGAAGCTGCAACAGGGTTTGTAGTTGTAGAACTTAAACCAGTTGCTGGTGTCCATAAGAATGTACCTGTTGTAACGATCGGCCCGATTGAACCAATTGTATAATCAAAGAATACCCTTGATATTGAAGCATTCTCTGTCCAGATGTTTTGAGGGCCATTTGTTGCCAATGGCAACTGCATACCCATTCTTGTTAATGGTACAGTAAATGCGCCTATTGTTGTGGAATTAGGATTAATTCTGTATGAATTCGCATCAGCACCACGGGTTCCCAGGATACCGATCACTTGACCTGCAGTGATCGCAATGTTCACAGGAATATTTCCCACGGCAGTATTATTCTGCGTTAAGAATAATGTAGTGAACGCATTGGTTGTGCCTGGGAAAGCCGGAGGAGGGCCTGTTGTAAACCTTACTACTGCTATATGCTGATTACCAGCAGACGCATCTGTTGGTACACGCAGGGCAGTCATGGTAAAGTTAGCAGGAGCTGTAAAGAAATAACCTCTTGCTAGACCGGCAAATGAGCCTGTTTGCGCTCCTAAAGGAATTGTTGTAGGACCTGTTAAACTTCCTTCATGAACAGTCAATCTTGTAGGATCTCCTGCACAAATGGTTGTTCCCGGATCAGCAACAATTACAATTGGAGATGAAGCTGTAAAGGTTACAGTTGCTATAGTTGAAGGTGTTTCTCCACAAGTACCAAATTGCGATACCGCACGATAGTACATTGTTTGTGTAATGTTAGTAAATGTATATGTAGTAGTGGTATTTGCAATGGCTGTCCAAGGTCCGCCTGGATTTGTTGCAGATTCCCAACGTACTATATTACCATTATGACCAGCTACTGTTAATGTACCGCTGTTTGTTGTTCCACAAACCTGCGAATTAGCAGGTGTAACAGTACCTTGAGTAGATGAAGTTGCAACATTTAACCTTGCAGGGTTACTTGTTGCAGTTGGGTTACATGTACCCGTTACTACGGCCCGGAAGTAATGGCCATCCATTGCAACCGTAGTTGGATTTACTGTTAATGTAGAAGTGGTAACACCTGAGTAAGGTGCAGTATTGGTTAAATTAGTGTATGTACCGCCAATTCCGGTGGTGCTGATCTGCCATTGGTAAGTTACACCACCAACAGCAGTACCTACAGTTGTAAATGTTGCAGGTGAACCTGAACATACTGTTGCATCCACAGGTTGTTGGGTAATAGTAGGATTACAGGCCACTAATTGAGTGATCTCAGTAATCATATCCTTAAATGATACCCTTGTATTAGATGCATTAAATAAGCTTGAGCGCATATTAACTGCAGCCTTATAATTTAATACGATATCATCAACCCACCAACCGGCTGGGTTTGTTGGAGCAGAAGTATTGTCGTCAGATCCAAACCTGAAACGTATCATTACTGAACTGCCATTATAAGAAGCTAAATTAATTTTTGAATTAATGAAACTACCCTGAAGACCGGTAAATGCCGCTCTTCCGGATAATGCATTTGTTGGAGCAGCGCCCAGCCCACCATTATACCCATTCAACGTAAAATTAGCTGTGCCCACATCATTCCATGTAGTACCTCCGTTTGTGCTTATTTCTACAACACCTCCGTCCCATCCATCTTCAGTATTCCACCTGTGCCAGAAACTCAATTCAGGATATGAATTGACAGGCAAAGCGAAAGAGGCAGTGGTTGCCAGTCTTTGGTCGCCTGCAGTTACCAGGTTTGGTACATAGAATGAATTTGGAGCACTGTTACTTACTGTAGTAGATACAGACCAAGGGGTTCCAATAGATCCCGCTGTGGTCCATGCTGCAGGTATTGTTGGAGTTGCAACAGTTTCATTAAATAAAGTAACCGGCGGGAAATAAGAACCCGGATTAACAGTAACAATAAAAGGATAATTTGTTGTACCTGCACCTTGGGCAACTGCAAAACTTACCACACGATTAGGAGCATCATAAGTACCACCACTCACATGAGTAACGTTAGTAGGTAAAGTATCTCTTAAAGTATAACCCGTAATAGCAGAACAGGTAGATATAGCATTTGTATAAGTAAGGTTTTGTCCTTCAGGAATTGTTGAAGCACTTACAGTTGCACCTAAGGTGATCGGTGGTGTAAAATCAGGGATCTGATCATTCACACTCGATGTTGAACCTTCTGATGCAAAAGCACCCATACCTCTTCTTCTGAACGCTTCCCAGATGGCACAATTATAAAGACCGCCATACAAAGTTTGATCAGCTTGTAAAATAGCATTTCTACCACTGATAAAGCCAGGACTACACTGTTGCAGTTTTAATCCTTCAGTTACAAGCCTCATGGCAATAGCATTACCACCACCACCGGCGAGGTTATATAAGTTAGGGTTTATAACTCCAACCTGGTTAATTATATTCCAGGTCATATCCCATAAAGTAGCACACCATATCTCTCCTCTTGGGTGAGGCCCGGCTGGTAAATTTGCCAGGTAAACCCTGTTGTTTACTGTAAAATCAGTACAATATCTCTGACCACGTATACCTAAACCTGTAGGAGGTTGGAATAAGGCATAAGTACCAATTCCTCTTGGAGAATTAAAACCGGTATTAAGGGTTGCAGTTGCCCAATCCTGGGTAAACATCAAACCATAATAATCACTCCATCCTTCACCCATTTGCTCGGCATTGCCTAAGCAACCACCACTACCTCCGCCTGTAAGACGGTTGCTGATACCATGGCCATATTCGTGAACAATAATTCCATTATCAACATCTCCATCTCTTTGCGGCGTTCCGCCTGTCCACAGGTACATCTGCATCCTTCCGCTTCCACCATCAGCTGGTGTAGAAAAGTTTGCATTATTAGAACCCCCACCATCCTGGGCTTCAGCATTTACATGATCATTACCTGCACCACCACGTCCCAGATTATCATCCTGGAAATTAAAAGCTGCTTCTGTAAATCCATAGATATACATCATATCATGGATAACATTATTCCAGTAAAATAAATTGGTAATATTAAATTGTTGATTGGGTACCGGAGTTGTTTGTGTAGGATCAACAGTATAATCCGGTGTAAAATTAAAAGTTAAGTTTGGAAATGCTGTTGAAGACGTTGCAGCATCTGCTGGAGTACCATTATTATCATTTACCCTGTCCTGATATGCAAACACATTATTACTACGGGTATAGTTATAATCAGCTGCTGCTAAACCAGTATGCCATCTTAAAGTAGTTGCATTGCCTGGAGCTGCTGTCCACGGATCGGTTCTTAAAGCATGTGCACCATTTGAAAAAGATGGCGCTTCAGCAGGATAAGGAACTACCCTGTATGTTGCTGTAGTAACAAGGGATGGATCCTCAGCAGTTTTAAAATCGAAAATGTTAGTCTCATTGCGCTGCATATTACCATAAGTAAATGCAGGGTATTTTATACCGCTATTCAGATCAGGAGTTCCCCAATTGTCATAATCGGTATAATTATCCATACCTAAGATGTTGTTATTAACAGCATCTACTCTTACCATCCAGTAATCCGGAGTGGTTTTTGGTATGATATATATATGCCATGATAAGCGAACCTCATTTGAATTTTCAAGAGGGGTCCACATTAAACGGGCAGTAATGTTCTCACGGGATACACCCATAGTACCAAATTCAACCAACTGGCCGTTCTCTGTCCTGTTAATGGCAATAGCCATTTGAGCAGCACGGATGCCACGGTCAGACAAAGCCGACTGCACCGCCGATTCTGCAGAAACAGAAGGCATGGCAGAATTTATATTTACAAATTTCCCGAGGCTGTGGTTGAAGGCACCTGCATGGGATACCAGTTTGTCGCCCTTAAAGGCAAGCACCAGTATTTGGTTATAAACCGGAACACCTTTGTAAGTCTGGACCAGGTAAACTCGTCTGACACCCCCAGAGGCCTCATCGAAGTAAGTACTTGATACCATCACATTACTAAGATCTTCAGCAGTAAGGTTCAGTGCGGCTTTGCTTGCGCTAACCAAACTGAGGGCTGCATTCTCTTCTGCATTTTTATTCTGTGCATTTATACTAAACACACAAAACAACAATGGTACAATAAAGAGGAAAATTTTTCTCATAATTGATGTTGTTTAAAATTTGAAAACATGTGTAATAAAAAAAGTCTTATGGAAAATTTCTAGAAAAAAAAAGAAAATGCTAAAACCGGAGTTCTGAATTTTTACAGAAGGATACTTTCAGTAAAAGAGAAGAAGTAAAGGTTTAAATCATAAGCTTTTGTTTGTTAAAAATAAGTTTAGTTAATTTAAAAAAATTGCGCTCACAATATTACGAACAAAATTCTATATTGCTTTGAAAATAAAAACTATCTTATTCACAATATTATTAACGGTAATTTGTCTTTTAAAACACTCACTTTCAATGAAAATCATAAATATCTGTCTCGTTTTCCCGCTTATTATATTTTCTGAAAATATCAGGGCACAATCCTTATCCGCCCAGGCGGCTACAAAAGCTGCTGCCCTGCAGCAACAATTAACAGATTGGAGAAGGCACCTGCATAAGCACCCGGAACTTGGAAACAGGGAGTTTAAAACTGCAGCTTTTATTACAGCGCAATTAAAAGACTTTGGGCTTGAGATACAGACAGGTGTGGCCAAAACTGGTGTGGTAGCTACTTTAAGAGGTGGCAGGCCCGGGCCGGTCATTGCTTTAAGAGCTGATATGGATGCCCTGCCGGTGAGGGAAAGAGTGAACATACCTTATGCATCTACCGACAGTGCTTTATATGGCGGAATAAAAGTGCCTGTGATGCATGCCTGTGGACATGATGCACATGTTGCCATCCTCATCGGCACTGCCCGGGTGTTGTCATCCATGAAAAAAGATATTGCCGGCACTGTAAAATTTATTTTCCAGCCGGCAGAAGAAGGCCCTCCAGAAGGTGAAGAAGGTGGCGCATCCCTGATGGTGAAGGAAGGGGTTATGGACGATCCTAAAGTTGATGTGATCTTTGGAATGCATATTGAATCCTGGATACCGGCAGGGGATATTCAATACAGGCCCGGTGCATTTATGGCATCGGCAGATCTGTTTACAATAAAAGTGAAAGGGAAGGCATCACACGGATCGCAGCCCTGGCTGGGTGTTGACCCCATTGCAGTTTCAGCACAGATCATAGAAGGACTGCAAAATATTGTAAGCAGGCAAATGGATCTTACTAAAGCACCTGTGGTAATAACTGTTGGAAAAATAAACAGCGGTGTTCGTTTTAATATCATTCCGGAAGAAGCAAATATGGAAGGGACTTTAAGAACGCTTGACAGCAAAATGCAAAAGGAAGTTCAGGAGCGCATGAAATTTACAGCATCAAAAATTGCCGAAGCATCCCATGCAACCGCTGATGTAAATTTCTATGAAAAAACATTGGTTACGTACAACGACCCCGGGCTGGTTGAAAAAATGTTACCCTCATTGCAGATCGCCGCAGGCAAAAATAATGTGCGGCCAATGGATTGGGTTACCGGAGCCGAAGACTTCAGTTATTATGGTACAAAAGCACCTGCTTTCTTTTTTTATTTTGGTGGCATGCCCAGGGGCAATGATCCCAAAAATGCTCCTCCGCATCATACACCTGATTTTATGATCGACGACAGTCAATTATATATTGGCGTAAAAACATTTTGCCAGTTGGTATTTGATTATCCAAAGACAAGTAAGAATTAATAATGAAAAATTAAAAATGAAGAATTAAAAATTAAAAATTAAAACGAATTTTTATGAAACAGATTTTATTTATTACAACTATAATTCTATCGCTTTCCTCAACAGCACAAAATAACCTGCATGCCGGCAAGGCTGGAATGACACCCGAGCTTTTATGGAAGCTGGGCAGGGTATCTGGCCTGGGTATTTCAACGGATGGTAAATTTGTTTTGTATTCTGTATCTACACCTAATGCTAGTGAAAATAAAAGCAGCAGGAAAACTTTTGCTATTCCTGTATCAGGCGGAAACCCTGTACCGGTAAGCAATGTAGACAGTATGCTAAAAAATGAAAAAATATCTCCTGATGGAAAATATTTGCTGAGCCATGCTGAAGTAAAAATTAAAAAAGTTACCGGCAGGGAATATTATCCCGAACTACAAAAATCAAATGTATATATTTTTGATAACCTCAACTACAGGCATTGGGATACTTATGAAGATGGAAATTTTGACCACGTGATGTTAACGCCGCTGGTCAATGGAGTACCGGGCACACCCATCGACCTGATGCCGGGCGAACCATATGATTGTCCGCAAAAACCATTTGGCGGCGATGAGGATTATGTATGGAATCCAAATGGAAAAGAAGTGGTTTATTGCACCAAAAAAAAATACGGAACTGCCTATGCCATCAGCACCAATACCGATCTTTTTTCTTATAATATAGAAACCCGTAAAACAACAAATTTAACAGCAGGTATGATGGGTTATGATATTAATCCATCCTTCAACAGCAAAGGAGAAATGGCCTGGATGAGTATGCGCAGGGATGGATTTGAATCTGATAAACAGGACCTGGTTGTAAGCAATGGCATAACAAAAATGAATCTTACAAAATCAAGAGATGATATTCATGTAGAAGGTTTCCGATGGAGCGAAAATGGCCGATCGATCTATTTTATTGCTCCTGTAAATGGCACATTGCAGTTGTTTGAAGTTACTTATCCCGGCTTAACAAAAATGCTTCCACGTATAACACAGATCACCAGGGGAGATTTTGATGTGAGCGGTATTATTGGACAATCGGGTAACTCACTCATTGTATCCAGAACAGACATGAACCACGCGGCTGAGATCTACACTGTTGATGTTTCAACAGGCAGTATGGCCCAGTTAACACATGTTAATGATGCTACCTATGCAACGCTGAGTATGAGTAAAACCGAAAGGCGTTTGGTAAAAACAACTGATGGCAAGAATATGTTGGTCTGGGTAATATATCCACCGGGTTTCGATCCTTCAAAAAAATATCCAACCCTGCTATATTGCCAGGGAGGGCCACAATCTCCTTTAACCCAGTTTTATTCTTTCCGCTGGAACTTCCAGTTAATGGCAGCAAATGGGTATATAGTTGTGGCTCCAAACCGCAGGGGTATGCCGGGCCATGGCACCAAATGGAATGAAGAGATCAGTAAGGATCATGGTGGCCAGGCTATGAGAGATTACTTAAGCGCCATTGATGCATTGAGCAAAGAAAAATTTGTTGATAAGAACCGCCTGGGCTGTGTTGGTGCAAGCTATGGAGGTTATTCAGTTTTTATGCTGGCAGGGATGCATAACAACCGGTTTAAATCGTTTATAAGTCACGATGGGATTTTTGATTTTAAAAGTATGTATGGCACTACCGAAGAGATGTGGTTTGTAGATTGGGATTACGGTGGTGCATATTGGGATAAGAAAAATCTTGCAGCACAAAGATCATACACTCAATTCTCTCCCAGCAATTTT
>JBKJMZ010000023.1:0-2836 GCA_046596255.1 Ferruginibacter sp.
GTGCCAAATTTAAACAGGAATACAGTGAGATTAAGCAAAAAATGGGAGGCTGTCCCATCAGTGCCTCGAACCTTGAATATTACATAAATTGGTCAATAGAATTATCTACAGAACTACCGTCTGTGTGGGCTTCCAGCAGTTTTAGAGAAAACCAAAAACTCCAAAGATTGCTTTTTGGGGAGGGTATCTATTACAATAAGCAAAAAGATGAAACTCGAACCACAAAAATCAATTCTGTATTTTCTCTAATTGCACGACTGAACAGTGTTTCAGGGCAAAAAAATAAGGGACTCCAGGACGATTTCTCGCTGAAGTCCCTTTTGGTATCGGGGAGCAGACTTGAACTGCCGACCTTCGGGTTATGCTATAGTTGCACTTTCTTCCCAGTTAATCCGAAAATCTTCTTTGAGGTTAGCCTCAATTTTAGTTAGACTATTTTGAAGTTTCAACACTTTGCTTTGAAGTGATGTAACATCACTATTTGATCTTGGTCGAAAAATCACTATCAGATTATAGCAATGACTATGTGTGCGATAATGATTATTAAAGGAATTAGTTCCATATTTTAAGCTAGTTCGTTTTGATCTCTCCATTACTTACTTCCTGAATTTGTATGTCTGAATAATCTATCCTGTAAATTTTCTGTATGGCTGATATAATATTTATCAAGTGATGGAGAATATAATATGTACATATAAAAAGCCATAAACATAAAATCCTGCCGAAGCAGGGTATAATTTGTGGAGAGTATCGGGTCGAACCGACGACCTCATGTATGCCATGCAAGCAATGCTTTTATTCAGGGGATAGCAACTAAAATCTATATCGAAATTTATATCCTGCCATCATCCGGATGAATTATGAAAGGGGCACGGTAATATATTTTTGCAAATCTTGATCCCAGGTAATGTGATCATTAAAGCAAAGGCCGTATTTAGGATAATAATACGCATCTGCACAGAAATCCATTCAGATTAATGACCGATAGTGTCAATCTGGTTACTTTACAGGTTTACTGCCTGAACTATGTTTTTGGACTATTCTTCTTAAAATTCTCCGCCTGCTCAAATATCTCTACATACACTTCATCCCTTTCTACCGGGGGATAGCCAAATTCATCCAATAATAAAATCAATCCAACTTTTAAAGCCGATTTAATATCATCTCTCCTGTTCCAGTCGGGGAAACTTGCCTGGCCGTCAACCAATTCCTTAACTGCTTTTGCCAGTTCAATTAATTTGGGTTCAGGATACGTAAAGTCATATTTTATACAAAGCTCTTTCAGTATATCGTAAAAGGCTTTTTCTTCAAAATTGATACCCATGGCATCACCGGCACTAAATTCTTTCTGCACTTCCCAGATCATATTGGAAAGCTGCTCTGCCATTTCTTCAAATACTTCGCTTCTGAAAATATCATTCTTATCCCGATTGTTATATTCGTTTACAAGCGCCTGCATTTTTTTAGAGAAATCAATACCCTTTACTTTGTTCACTTTTTTTATTTCTCCAATCATCCTGGCCAACAGTTGCTGTAATAATTTTATTTTAGTATTGGGCAGTTTAATCTTACCAATCTTAGCCAGGTAGTCTTCATCAAAAATATCCTGTCCGCTTTCATTGCTTTCGCCCATTTTAAAAAGCTCTTCTACCCCATCGCTTTGTAAAGCCTCTTTTATCATTTCCCGTACACGGGCATTCATTTGTGCGGTATCTGGTGCATTGCCTTTGGTAAGTTTAAACACAATAGAACGGACAGCCATGTAAAAGTGTGTATAATCTCTTTCTGTTTGTGTAAGCTGTTCACTGCCTGCGCATATATCATAAGCAGCTTTAAGACGCTGTACCAGGCCCATAAACCGGGTTTCGGTGTCTTTTGTTTGTTGCACAAACTCGGCAGCCATATTGAGGGTATTTAACTGCTGCAGGGTGGTACCTTTAAAATAGTTAGTGCTGTCAAACTTGTGCATCAGTTTGGCCAGCAGGTCTAAATGATTTCTTACTATAACTATCGACTCTGCAATGTCTTCAAAATTATCTTTGTCGCCTTCGCTGTATTGCTTGAGTGCCAGGTTCATTTGTTTTTTAATACCAATATAATCTATTACAAGGCCTTTGTTCTTGCCTTCGTAACGGCGGTTTACCCTTGATATGGTTTGTATCAGGTTATGCCGCTGTATCGGTTTGTCTATGTAAATAGAATCTAAGAAAGGCACATCAAAACCGGTAAGCCACATATCGACCACTATGGCAATTTTAAAGTTCGATTTTTCATTCTTAAACTGCCTGTCCCATTCCTTACGTTTTTCTTTACTGCCCAGCAGATCATACAATGTTTTGGTATCATCCTGTCCACGGGTCATTACCATTTTTATACGCTCAATTGGTTTCAGTTCACGCATGTCTTTTTCGGTAAGCACTGCACCATCCTCCGCCGCTCTTATTTCATTCCAATCAGGTTTAAGGGCAATAATATTTTTATAGAGTTCATAAGCAATCTCCCGGTTGGCGCACACAAACATGGCTTTACCTTTTACGGTAGCAGCTTCCAGTACACGGCTCTCATAATGCTTTACAAAATCTTCCGCCACCGCTTTCAGCCGGTCAGGGTCACCCAATATGGCGTACATACTGGTTACTTCTTTTTTGCTTTGATCTACCTGGTATTCGTTGGCACCGGCTTTGGCAGCTTCCTCGTAATACTCTTCTATCTTTTTAAGCTCTCCGCTTTTTAAAGCTACTTTAGCGGCCCTGCCTTCATACACAATCCGTACGGTTATTTCATCTTTTACCGATTCCGTCATGGTGTAGGCATCTACCACTTTTCCAAATACATC
>JBKJMZ010000086.1:0-5143 GCA_046596255.1 Ferruginibacter sp.
CTCACGATGTGCAGAGTGGTTATTCAATAAAATATAACTTAGCTGTTATACAATCCCCCCCGAAATTTCGGGGGGGATTTTTTTATCCTTTTTACGTCCTGAAAAAAGTTGACTAAATTCAACAAGATGCAACAGTTATCAATCCGATTAAAACTGGCATCCTCACTGCTCATTACAGTGAAGCTGTTCCATTGAAGAAATACCAGGTTAACAGAGAACCCGGAAAGCTCTTAATTTTTAATATCTTCATTCTAACAATACAAATATGCAACCTGGAGAATACTATAAACAAAGACTTATAATCTTACAGGAGGAATTGAACCTCCTGAACAAAAAAAAATCAATACTGGGATGGTCGCGTTTTGTAGCGATAGTATGCATTGCAGCCACCTGGTATTTTATTTACCCGTACGGTATCTGGTATGCACTGCCCCTTACTTTTTTGTTGTTGATCTTATTTACAAGGCTTGTATTTGCAGACTTGAAAAATAAAACAACTATTGAACATCATGAATTCCTGGTTATCATAAATGAGGATGAAATAAAGGCAATGGATCATAACTATCCCCATTTTGAAAATGGTAATGAATTCATACCTAAAGAACATTACTATGCCAATGACCTGGATATATTTGGCCATGCTTCACTCTATCAATATATTAACCGCACAACATCTGAAACAGGTAGCAATACGTTGGCTGAATGGCTATCAGGCCCTGCCGATATCGAAACTATCAGTATCAGGCAGTCTGCTGTAAAAGAGCTGTCTTCCAAAACAGCATGGCGGCAGGACCTGCAGGCATTAGGTGCTGCCAAAAAAATTAAAACTGAAACACAAACCCGCCTCCACGCTTGGTTTGAGGAAGATGACAGGTTCATAAATTACAGGCCCTGGTCAATAGTCAGGTACCTGGTACCGGTAATAGTATTAACTATAGTTGTTTTAAATATTACTGATGTAGTGAACAACTATGTAAGAAACTATTGCCTGCTGGGTTCTGCCCTTCTTGCATTTTATATCAGCAAAAAAGTTACACCCCTGCACCAGCAGGTCTCTAAAATGAGTGATGAGCTGGAAGTGCTTTCCGAAAGTATAAACCACATTGAAAAGGCATCTTTTAATTCAACCTATTTGCAGGATCTACAGAAGCAGTTCAGGCAACAAAAGGAAAAAGCTTCCTTGCAACTCAACCTTTTAAAAAAGATACTGGAGCGGCTGGACCTCCGTTTTAATTTTGTTGTTTTCATCCCCCTCGATATTTTATTGCAATGGGACCTGCAGCAGGCTATTGCCCTGGAGAAATGGAAAATGCATAACCACTATCATGTTCTCTCCTGGTTCAAAGCGTTGGGAGAATTTGAAGCAGTAAACAGCCTTTCCTCTTTATCTTTTAATCACCCACAATGGTGTTTTCCGGCATTTAAAGAGAATCATTTTTTTATTGAAGGCAAAGAGATTGGGCACCCCTTGATTCCCGTGGAGAAGCGGATAAATAATTTCCTTCACATTGAACATAGCGGGGAGTTGATGCTGGTGACCGGCAGCAATATGGCCGGCAAAAGCACTTACCTGCGAAGCATTGGCATTAATACCGTGCTGGCCATGGCCGGCGCCCCCGTTTGTGCAAAGTATTTTTGTTTATCCCCTGTGCAGGTTATCAGCAGCATGCGTATTGCAGATAACCTGGCTGAAAGCACTTCTACTTTTTATGCTGAATTAAAAAAATTGAAAACAATAATTGACAAGGTGAATAATAATGAAAAGGTTTTCATTCTGCTTGATGAGATACTGAGAGGTACTAATTCTCTTGATCGTCATACCGGCTCAGCAGCACTTATTAAACAACTGATAAAACATAAGGCAGCCTGCATCATTGCTACGCATGATATTGAGCTTGCAAAAATGAAAGACCAATTCCCGGGCAACATCTTTAATTATCATTTTGACGTGCAGGTAAGCAATGATGAGCTGTATTTTGATTATAAGCTGAAGGAAGGTATCTGTACCAGTTTGAATGCATCGATCCTGATGAAGAAGATCGGTATTGAGTTATAAAATTGTAAGTGTAGGATGCTGCAATTAAAAGAGGAAGCCTGTTCAGCTTCCTCCAACTTATTGCCTATTGCCTATTGCCTATTGCCTATTGCCTATTGCCTATTGCCTATTGCCTATTGCCTATTGCTTATTGATATTCTATTTCCCTCTCCCCCATCCAAACCAATCGTTGCCATTTGCATAGAGCATTAAAGCCAGCAAAATAATCATGCCTGCGATCTGTGCATATTCCAAAAACTTTTCGCTGGGTTTACGGCCAGTTATCATTTCTCCCAAAGTAAATAATACATGGCCACCATCCAATGCCGGTATGGGCAACAGGTTCATGAAGGCAAGGATAATGGAGAAAAATGCAGTGATGGTCCAGAAATGTTCCCAGTTCCACTCTGTTCCCGAGAATACAGAACCCATGGCTTTAAACCCACCCACGCCTTTGTAGGCACCAGTTTCGGGAGACAATATTTTTTTGAACTGGTCAATATAAAACTGTAATTCTTTACCTGCTCTTTTTACACCGGCGGGAAATGCAGCAAAGAAGCCATATTTTTTCACTTCAAATTTATAAATACCGAGGCTGTCATATTCTGTATGGCTGCTGGGAGGATTGAAACCTATCTTTCCTCCATTAACAAGTGTTGTGGTAATAATTAATGTCTCCGTATTTCTTTGTACAGTAAGATCGATGGTATCTCCCATTTTCTGTTTCTTCATAAGGGCTGAGAACTCATCATAAAACCTGGTTTGTGTAGTATCAACTGCAACGATCACATCTCCCTTTCTTAAGCCGGCTTTATATGCGGTACCCGTGTCATTTAAAACAGCTACCATAACGGGAACCCGTGGGCTGATCAACGGACCTTCAGCCAGTTTCTTCTTTTCAACCAGTTTTCCAATAAGGTCAACAGGCATTTCCAGGATCGTGTCTTTACCGTCACGCTCAACAGTTACATTCTTATTTACAACCAATACCTTTTTTAAAATATCTGTGTACTCAGCCACCGGCTTACCATCAACTGCCAAAACCTTATCACCGTTCTTAAATCCAAGGTCATTGAACAGGGAATCGTTGAATGTAATTCCGTATTTCAAAGAAGAAGCAGGTATCTTTTTTTCACCCCATGTCATCAGGATACCGGCATAAATAATAAATGCCAATAAAATATTTACCGTAACACCTCCCAGCATAATAATCAGGCGTTGCCAGGCCGGCTTGCTCCTGAACTCCCATGGCTGGGGAGGCAGTTTCATAGATTCTTTATCCATGCTCTCATCCACCATACCGGATATTTTTACATAACCACCCAGGGGCAGCCAGCCTATTCCATAAACGGTATCACCGATCTTCTTTTTAAATAAAGAGAACCAGGGATCAAAAAACAGATAGAATTTTTCAACCCGGCATTTAAACCATTTGGCAGTGATGTAATGTCCAAATTCGTGAAGTATAACAAGGATGGAAAGAGACAATAAAAGCTGGGCAACTTTTAATCCTACGCTGGGCCAGTTTATTGCTAATAAGGTAATGTCCATTTATATATTTGTATTTAAAGTTGAATATGGCTGAAAAAGTACAAGTGAGATTATTCTTTTCTTTTACCAAAAGAAAAGAATAACAGAACAAAGTTCACAACGATGCTAAATAGCAGCACAAAAGCTTAGTTCAAAATTACTTTTACAGGTTTATTAGTGAAGCGGCAAAATTACGGGCTTCGCCGTCGCTTTCAAAATATTCCTGCAATGTAGGTTTTTCAATAAATGCCACGTTTTGCATGGTTTTTTCAACCATTGCCGTCATATCCAAAAAGCCGATACGGTTGCGCAGAAAGGCCCACACGGCTATCTCGTTGGCAGCATTTAATATACAGGGCATGTTACCCGCCTTGTTCAGCGCTTCCGTGGCCAGCGATAAGTTTCTGAAAGTTTTAACATCCGGCTCTTCAAAATTCAATGCAGGATATTTTTTGAAATTGAGCCTTGGAAACTCATTCTTAATTCTTGACGGGAAAGTCATGGCATACTGTATGGGTAATTTCATATCAGGCAGGCCCATCTGTGCTTTTATACTTCCATCCTCGAACTGTACCATACTGTGAATGATACTCTGCGGATGGATGACCACTTCGATCTGGTCGGGACGTAAATTAAAAAGCCATTTGGCTTCAATCATCTCAAGCCCTTTATTCATCAGGGTTGCAGAGTCGATGGATATTTTAGCTCCCATACTCCAGTTGGGGTGCTGCAATGCATGATCCCTTTTTACATTCACCAGGAAATTAGGTTTCTTGCCTAAAAAAGGGCCGCCGCTTGCTGTAAGTATTATCTTTTCAATTGGATTGCGTGCCTCCCCTACCAGGCATTGAAAAATGGCGGAATGCTCACTGTCTACCGGAATGATGGGAACTCTTTTCTCAATGGCTTTCTGCATCACAATATCTCCTGCCACTACCAGTGTTTCTTTATTGGCCAGGCCTACCGCTTTGCCTTTTTCCACTGCTTTTAAAGTGGGCTTTAGCCCGGCAAAGCCAACGATACCTGCCAGCATCATATCATAGGTATCAAAATCGGCCACTTCTTCCAATGCAGCCTCGCCGGCAAATACCTTTATATCTGTTGATGATAAAGCTTCCTTAAGTTTTTCATAACGGGTTTCATCGCCAATAACAACCGCATTGGGCCTGAATTCCAGGGCCTGGGTTATCAATAGCTCATAATTTGTTTGGGCGGTTAAGATCTCAACCTCAAAAAGATGAGTATTTGAACGGATAACTTCTAATGCCTGTGTGCCTATAGAACCTGTTGAACCAAATAAAGCAATGCGTTTCTTTGTTGTCTGATCGGCCATTATTTTTAGAATATTAGTGCGACAAATCTAACTTAATAATTGTTGCAACGCAATTTTCACTTTACTAAAATTGAACTTTTGTGTAATATCATTCATCTGTAGCTGAATTTCGGCATTACAGAGATTACCGATGGAACCCTGGTGTGTATGAACCGGAGAAACAGCATGAGTAAAGTTACCTGCATCAATATCAGCACCAACTTTTTTATACGCATCCCTGAAAGGCACTCCCTGCAATACCATTT